>NZ_JAUBSA010000091.1:0-18086 GCF_036702115.1 Microcoleus sp. LAD1_D5
CTTCTGTGATTTATTGCGTAAGCGTTGCTTGCCGTAGGCGTCGCATCCCTCTTTAAAAACTGTCCGGAGTATTGTTACGACAATTCATCGAGAGTTAAGTTGTGGGGATTTTTGAGGATGAAGGCGTTGTTGTCTTTGATTAAGTCACCGCTACAGAGAATCGGTAAGCGTTCTTGATAAGCTTTAATCGCCAGGATATAATCTTTGTCTGCGAGTGAAGTTTGAATTTTCCGCAATTTGTCAGCAATGACGCCTATTAAGGTTATTTCGCCACTTAATTTGTCGGTGTTCGGGGTGTGAACTTGCATGACAATTCCCTGTAAGGTCATATTGGGGAGTGAGGTAATCAAGTCTGCTAATATTTCAATTTGAGAGCGATTTTCGACAATTTCTAGGGTTTCCATGACTTCGTACATCCGCAGAGCAAAACCGCTGATTTCTGGCTTGAGAGCTAACAAAACTTCGTAGTCTTCGCCTGCTTGATTCTTGCGAGCCCAGATGGATGATTTGTCACCGTCTCGGCTTTGTTCGTGCCATCCGTGTTTTTGTAAATAAGCAGCGACTTGAGGCGGTTCTAAGGTTTTGAGAATAGCGGGGTCGCGGACTGTTACTATCATAGGAGTTCTCCTGATTCAATGCGCTGCATGAGAGTTTTTAAAGCGTCTGTGTTGAAAATGTTTTGTGTGGGTATTTGAACAGTGACAGTGTTTTGATTTTGGGTGGGCGGTAGCCCGCGCAATGATGCCCAGTAGCCACAATAGCGCAGGGAGAGTTCTTGTTGAGATTGGCGCAACCAATCCTCTTGGCTGTCGGGTACTAAAACGATAATCAGAATGCGGGGAACGAAAGGGTTTTCTAGCCTTAATTCTTCATAGTTTTTAACTTCTAGGGGATATCGGATAATTTCATTATCCAGTCATTTTCTGGAGGTGCATTTTATTTGGACATCTAGGCGAGGGCGGCGCGTTGATTGTGATGGTCCCAAACCTGTAATAATTACGTCAACTCCTTCTGCATCTAAGGGACGCGGGGCTATGTGGAATGAGTAGCTTGCCGCGGCTGTTACCGCATAGACATAAGCATAGCTGAATTCCTCTTTTTGGGTGTTCAGAACCACGCTTATTTTAACCTCGATAATTTTAAACAGGCTTTTACAAAATAGCTAATTATTCATTATCTTGTTCATTGATTACTGATGTATAGTCTGCCATACGCCCTGGACGAGAAACTATAACTACGTCAAAAATACCTTTCAAATTTTTGAGTCCACTATCTAATAAGTCGTGTTCTTCTGTCCTGCAAGAGTCATCCCAGATAAAAGCAATCATTTGCTCGTGGGGGGAGCCTTGAGCTAGGTATAAAGACGTATCTTCGGCAATTTCTCCAATAATTTTTTGGGGCTTGTCATTGCGATACCAGAACTTGATTTCAATAACCAATTTAAGCGAGGGAATTTCTAGGTCTACTCTTGGTTTTTTCTGCCCTACCGATCTAGTATATTCTTCTTCTCTGATATCGGCGAACACCGCAGCTAATAAAAAATATAGCAAATTTTGCACGTGATATTCATTTTCTATGTACCATTGCCGAGGTGTACCGCCCTTTGTGCGTGGCTTTTCTTCCCATGTCCAACGTCGAAGTCCCGCTGGAACTCGTTTTAATAATTTGCTAACATCTTCCAAGCTAAAGGAGCCTAAAGCAGATTGAGAAGACATGAGCAACCCTTTTTCGTAATTTTCTTTAAGTGCCTTCAACTTTGCCAGATGAGCCTCTAAAGTCCTTTTAAGATTCCCGAAGTGCGAGGATACTTCAATTAATGAGGTTCGCTGACTGTTAGTTAATGGGATAACTTGCTCTAGCAGTAACTTGTAGTTAGTCTGCCACTTTTCCCAATCATAATCTCCATCCAAGACATATCTTTCAGGCGCTTGTCTAACTGGTTCACCGTAATATCTGGGTTGATAATATTCTCCGGGTCTGACTTTTATTGCTTTGTACATGGCCTCTCCCTCAGCTATAAGTTCATTAAACTGATCGAGGTATTTCTTAAAATTGCTTGAGGTTAACATAATTAGGTTTCTGCTTCCATTAATTTATTGATTTAAAACAAATCCCACACTCAACTCTAGCAAAAAATCGGGGATGCGATCGATTAAAGCTTTCTCTAATTCTCGCTATTGCGCTTCTTTGCCTAAAAAGTACGGCCCGCACTTGATATTGCACAATACGTTCCTTAAGTTCTCGCAAAAAATCATGATAATCTTCAGCAATTGACGAACTATCCGCCAGAACCCACCCTCTGCCGATTTTCCCGAATAATCGCCTCTCACTTGGCACTCTCGGCAAATGGCCTCTCCAACTTCGCCGTCAAATGCAGCATCTTCTCGTCCAAACCCTCCTCCTCCTCCTCCCAGGCCTCCGCCCCCACATACCTCTCAGGAGTTAAAACATAACACTTACCCTTTTGCTTTTTTGTTGCCTTTTGACTCCGCACCAGTGTTACAAGTCTTCTGGAAAGTACATTTGCAGCCAATCTGCCCCGCCCTAACCCAACCGGCCTAACTTCTCCAGAACTTAGGTAAAAAGCACCTAAAGTATGATGCGAAACTCGGGCAATACTCTTATTCTATAAATCCATCGGGCATTAAACCGATATCCACAACCGCCAAGATTTATTGCCAAAAATTAAATCTTTCCGGCGAAAAGTTGCTATTTAATGAATAAGACTTTACAATCCAGCAAGGTAAATGAAACTCTCAATGAGCAGGGCTGCAAGCACTAACCCGAAATGGGTCGCAAGTGCCAAAAAGCAGCAAAAGCTACATTTTTTAACTCTTTCAACAGCAAAGCATTGGCAAAAAAACCAGGGATCGACGGTTGGTATCTTGGAACGAATGCTTTGCTCGCAATACTACAAATGTATCAAAACTTGTCAGCCAAATTTAGCCCTAACAGATGCGTAGCTGTAACTCTTGCTGCGTAAGGTTTCAGTTTCTAATTAGGCTGATTTTATTGTCTTTAACTACTTGAGGATTCGATCGCATGGTTTCGATTTCTACTACTCAATCCGATGTGCTGCCTTTGTCTTCGCCAACCGTAACGGCTGCAACCCAAACCAGCGTGGCTGCTGCAACTGGGGTGTGCGTGACGGTTCACGGTCACTTTTACCAGCCACCCCGGGAAAACCCTTACCTGGACGCGATCGAACGCCAAGCCAGCGCCTCTCCCGCCCACGACTGGAACGAACGCATTGACATTGAGTGCTACCGCCCCAACGCCTTTGCCCGCATACTCAACGACCGCGGCGAAGTCGCGGGGATCGTCAACAACTACGAGTATATGAGCTTCAACATCGGGCCTACACTGATGAGCTGGCTGGAACGCTACGACGCGGAAGTCTACCAGCGGATTCTGGAAGCCGATCGCAAAAGCTGTCAGCGTCTCAACGGTCACGGCAACGCGATCGCCCAAGTCTACAATCACATCATCATGCCCCTCGCTAACGAGCGAGACAAATACACCCAAATTCGCTGGGGGATCGCAGATTTCCGCTCCCGATTCAATCGCGATCCCGAAGGAATGTGGCTCGCCGAAACCGCCGTAGACTACGCCACCCTTGAAGTTTTAGTCGCTGAAGGCATCCGCTTCATTGTCTTAGCCCCCTCCCAAGCCGAACGCTGCCGCCCGCTAATCGGGCAAAACCACGAAGGGGAACCAGGGCAAAATTCCGAATGGCACGAAGTCGGCGGGGGTCAAATCGATCCGACTCGCCCGTACCGCTGCTATTTGAAACCAGAAATGCGGTTGATGGCTGACCACCAACTCTCGCCGCTGAGCACTCACTATTTTGGCCGCCAGCACTCCCAAAATTCTCCAGCCCCAACTGCCAACACTCCCTACATTGATATCTTTTTCTACGATGGCCCGATCTCGCGGGATATGGGCTTCAATGACGTTCTCAGCAGCAGCCACCATTTGGTCGGGCGCTTGGGTCAAGCAGTACGAGGAGACCACCGACCGGCTCAATTAATCTGCGTGGCGACGGACGGCGAAACTTTCGGCCACCACAAAAACAGTACGGAAAAATGCCTCGCCTACGCCTTCACAGAAGAGTTTCCCCGCCGAGGCTGGACGGTGACGAATTTTGCTCATTATTTAAGTCAAAATCCGAGCGCTTGGGAAGTGGAACTCAAACCCGTGACGGCCTGGAGTTGTTCTCACGGGGTCGATCGCTGGCAAGATGATTGCGGCTGCGGTGGTGGCGGCGGATGGCACCTCAAATGGCGCCGCCCTCTGCGGGATACTCTGAATTGGCTGCGCGATCGACTGATTCCGATTTACGAAGAAGCCGGGCGCAAGCTGTTGAGCGATCCCTGGAAAGCCAGAGATGAATATATTGAGGTTATCCGGGATCGATCGCCCGCTAACGTTGACAGTTTCCTCGAACGCCATCAAGTTCGCCCCCTCGACGACGCCGAACAGGTGGACGCCCTGCGACTGCTGGAAATGCAGCGCCACGCCCTGTTAATGTTCACTAGCTGCGGCTGGTTTTTTGAAGAAATCTCGCGGCCAGAAGGCGTGCAAATTCTGCGCTACGCGGCCCGGGCGCTGGAATTGGCGGCGGAAGTTACCGGCGTCCAGCTAGAAAAGGATTTTGTCGCTCAACTAGCCCTCGTACCCAGCAACGTTGAGTGTTTTAAAACAGGGGCAGAAGTTTACCGCCAACTGGTGGTGACCGCCCAAATTAGTCTCAGACAAGTGGCCGCCCACTACGCAATCAGTTCTCTGTTTGCCAAATTTTCCCGCGAAGAGCGACTTTACTGCTATCAGGCCGAGCAGGAAGATTTCCAAATTCAGCGCATGGGCTCGATGACTCTGGCTGTGGGTCAATTGCAGTTAACCTCGGAAATTACGCGGGAAACAGAGGTTTTTGTGTTTGCTGCGTTGCACCTCGGCGGCTGGGACTTCCACTGCTGCATTCAGCCTTTTGGCAGCCGCCGGTCTTACACTATGCTCAAAGAGCGGTTGTTTGGAGTTATGCAAGAAGCTTCGGCGTCCCACGCGATTCTGGAAATGGTGCGCCTGTTTGGGGATCAGTCCTTTAGCTTGCGGGATTTATTTGCGGAGGAACGCCACCGGATCGTGCAGTTGCTGAGTCAGGAAAATTTGACTCGGTTGGATCAGCTTTACACTCAGGTTTACCGGGAAAATTACGGGGTGATAATGGCGTTCCACCGCGACGATCTGCAGGTGCCTGTAGAGTTGCAGGTGGCTGCTGAGGTGGCTTTGGGACACCGCTGTTTGACGGCGGCTAAGGCCCTGGAAGTGGAAACGGAGGATGTGGAACCGCTGCTGGCAGAAATTGAGGCGATCGCCACTGAAAGCGGCCATCTCCGCTGTCGGTTGAACGTTCCCGAAGTCAAGGAAATTTTGGAAAAGCTGGTTTGGCGATCGCTAGACGCGCTGCTGCAAGCAGGAGCGGGCGTGGATGAGCGCTCGCCTGTCAAGTTGGAAGCTGATATCCGCACGATCGAGCGTTTGATTGCGGTGGGCGATCGGCTGAGTCTGGGTTTGTGTTTGGACAAATCGCAGGAACTGTATTTCGATTCTCTGTACAGTCAAATTGTGCCTCTGTGTTTGGGCTGGCTGCAACGGCAAGATGCCTCGGCGGACGAAACTGCGGGGGCTGCCGTTGCCTTGGAGATTGCGCGTTCAGGCGGTGGCTGGGAGTTGTCTTCGATCCGGCAGTTGCTGGAGTTGGGTCAAACCTTGGCTGTTGATGTTGAGTGTTGGTTAAATCAGTTAAGTTAATCGTTTCTCGATTAGCCAAGGAAATCAATTCCCGCCCTTGAGAATCCGCCCGATCGCAGTTTAAATCTCGATCGGGCCTGCGGGTTCAACCGAGAATGGATCAACATTTCGGCTGACGTGGATCGCGGCTGGGGATCGAAGCACCGACAGGGAAGCGCCAACTTTGTTTAAGTTTTCGCTCTACTTGTGGGAAGATAAGAAAACTGTCGGCAAAGCGTACAAGTGTTAAGCACCCGTAAGCTTTGCAGAGTTTTGAAGAGAGAACACTAAATATAAGTCTATGAAAGTTGGCGATCGCGTTTGCATTAAAAACTCTGTTGTTGTCTACCACCACCCTCAAAATCGCAGTCAACCATTTGATATTAAGGGTATGGAAGGAGAAGTCGTGGCGATCGTTCACGAATGGCACGGCCGACCTGTCAGTGCTAATTGGCCGGTTCTAGTACAATTTGACAAAAAATTTCGAGCTCACCTGAAAGAGGATGAGGTCGAATTGATATCTTCGGAAGTCTAGCTGTCTCCAAAGTAGAAGCCGGAGCCCAAAGACAATATCAAATCCCGTCCGTCGATTCTAGATTTTAGATTTTAGATTTTAGATTTTAGATTTACTCCACCGATGAATCTGGAAGCTTGAACTAAGGTCTAAAATTTTGCGCTGATCGCGACTCCTGTGCTTCGCAAGTATCCGTTTTTGGGCGGGAGTCATATAACTGTTGTACAGTTTGTAGTGAGGACTTGAGGTTTTTTTGTGGCTTTTAGTCGATCGGCGGGACTAAAGTCCTTACTACAAACCATCTTTTTTATTTAAACCTTAATTTTTCGACCGTCCCCGGTTAAACCAACCGAAGATATTCAAATCTCCCTGCATTTTCTGCAATTCCTGCTGATGCTGCTTGGCTGTAGCGTAATACCACTGGCAGTGAAGTTCTAGTTCTTGACGGTACTTAATTTCATCGTAAAACTCGCGGACAATTTGGTGTCTCTGAAAAATTTCGGCCGCGGGAGTCGGTTCTGGGGCAATGTTTTGCAACTCGTGGGGCAGCATGATTGTTTGGGGGCGACTGTGGCTAATATTGGCTGTAATGACTTTAAGCTAACACACTCAATCTATTTTGGATTTTGGAAGTGACTTCACGGTTGAGACTACTTAAATTCTTTCATCCACAATCCCAAATCTAAAATTCTGTTAAAGCCATCCCCGCAGCCGATAAACGATTAAGCCGATGTATTCTTTCAAAGCTTTAGTTGACTGGTTTAACTGATAGGTATCCGGCAATAAATCCAAGGCGACTGCTTGCCAATTGTTTTGGGATGCTGCGATATCCTGCTGTGTGATCTGAAAGTCTGTTGGTGCGGCAATAACTTTTATTCCCTGACGCTGGAAAATTAAGAGCGATCGAGTCATGTGCATCGCCGATGTCACTAGCAAAACCGGCCCTTTTATAGCTTTAGCATCTAAAATTTTCCGCACGTTGACGGCATTTTGATAAGTGTTGTGTGAATCGGGGTCTTGCAGAATTGCTGATGCCGGTACACCCATTGTTTGGGCAATTTCTGCCATGTCTGCCGATTCGGGAGCCCCGCCGCCTTTCCAATCTACTCTACCGCCGCTGAGAATTAGCAGGGAAGCTTTGCCTTGCTTGTAAAGTCGGGAACCGTAGATTATTCGATCGCCCGCTTCCGCTACTTCTACCCAAGGACGGGGAGGTAAAGCTGCTTTGACACCGCCGCCCAAGACGATAATCGCTTCAGCTTGGGGGAGTTCGGCGGTTGGTAAGTTTTGCCATTCGAGCGATCGAACTAAGGATTTTGAAACCCAACCGCTACTTCCGAGCAGTAAAATAATTAGAGCCGCAGCAATTGGCGCCGCCGCCCATTTTGGACGCTTCCAAAGTGTGATTAAAGCCGCCATCATTAACAGGCAACTCAACCCCAAAGGATAAATAAACAGCGGCAAGAGTTTCGATAGAAATACAAACATTCTATTGGGAATTTGGCATTGGAAGTACGCTCGCGTAGCCGAAGTATTGGGTATTGGGCCGAAGGGCATTAGTGACTGTTAACTGTTAACTAATGACTAATGACTAAAGCTAGCGACGATCCTCTGGCCCAGACAACCAGTCAAAGAATGTAGCAGCTTCACGCCTAGAGGTTTTGCTATATTGTCTGCCCTCCGTTTCCACTACTTCTTTATTGAGGATAGCATCCGAGTTTTTATCCTTGGAACCCATATTCGGGTTGAGTAGTAATTCGTTGTGCCACCAAGCGACAATTAAACCTGCTGCCACGCCACCGATGACACCAAGGCCTAGACTCAGGGGCAGCGTACATCCTACTAAGCGAAACCCAACGGTAAACAACACAAACCATATCAGGGCGGGGCTAAACCCCTTGGAGTCTCCGGTAAATTTTGGCATGAGCTGCAACTTTTTTTTGTAATAAAACAGAAAGATATTTACAATATTAGCAGACAATCAAATGGCCAAGGGCGATCGATCTGCAACTAATCCCTAAAAATCAAGTTTAATTGTACCTCTAAGTCTTGCGCGGTATCTACAATGTTTACAGAAATTTGCTCTAATTCTGTAAAAGGTTCAAAAGCTGCTTGCTGCGAACTCAATAGTTCTGCTGTCGCGTCGGCAATATCGCCCCTGCGCTGTTGCAGTCGTTCTCGCAATACTTCAATTGGTGCGGTGCAGTAAATGATTTGCAGGGGGAAGCCGTGGGATTGAGCCTGATTAATCGCATCAGTTCTCCAGTTTTGGCGATCGAACTTTGCATCTAAAATCACATCCCAACCTCGGTCAGCCAGAATTATCCCCAACTCTAACAATCTACCATAAGTCTGCGCGGTCATTTCATCCGAGTACAAATCTTGCCCCCCGCGTTCATTTAAAGGAATTCCGCCTAAATGTTTGCGAACAGCATCGGAGCGAATGTGAATTGCCCCAGTGCGGCGAGCCAAATATCGAGCTGCTGTACTCTTGCCAGAACCCGACAAACCCGACATCAAAGTTAACTTTCCCCGGTGCGGTTGTGTGTATTCCCAAGCCAGTTTATAGTAATGAGCTGCTGTCTGTGAAATCTCTGCTTTTTGGGCTGTTGAAATAGCGGCATCGTCCAACATTAACGAAGTTACTTTCGCTCTAACATAAGCTTGACGGCTCAAATACAGAGGCAACAGTGGCAGTCCTTCCCAATCCCCTGTTTGTTCGATGTAAGTATTGAGAAAAGCATTGCCCAAGTCTCTGCGCCCGCGCGATTCCAAATCCATTACTGTAAAAGCGACATCGTACATCACGTCAACAAAGCGAAACTGCTCGTTAAATTCAATGCAGTCGAACAATAAGATTTTATCTTGCCAGAATGCTATATTCCTCAAGTGCAAATCTCCGTGGCACTCGCGAATTTTATTATTGGCAATCCGTCGGTTAAATAACTTTGGGTTGTTCGCAAAAAACGCATTAGTATAATTTTTAGTTTCCTCATATTGTGTCTGACTCTGCGGCCCGCCGATATATTTTTGGGAAATCAGGTAATTGTTGTCTATTGCAGTCCGAATCTGAATGACTTCGCCAAATGTCCGAATATAGCTATTACTAATTGCCGTGCTGTGAAACTTGGCAACTTCCCGCCCTAAGTCTGCCATAAGTTGCTCTGTTAACAGTCCGCGTTCCAACAAACTAAGCAACAGCGTATCTTGAGGAAACTCCCGCATTTTTAGCACAGATTCTACCGCATTTTCTGTAGTATAATTTATGGCAGGTAAGTTGCTGCCCAATTGAAACGAATCCCCAATTTGAATAATTGGCAAAACTTCTAGATAAATTTCCGGAGCAGTGCGTCGGTTCAGCAGCAATTCTTCGTTGCAAAAATGCTGCCGTTTCTCCAAACTTGAATAGTCCAAAAAGCCAAAATTGACTGGTTTCTTGAGTTTGTAAGTATAATCTCCTGTCAGCAAAACAAAGGAAGCATGAGTCTGAATTAGCTGCACTGGTTCTGTCACCCCGTGCGGGTAAAACCCGGGCTGCAACATTTGCTGAATCAGAGGTGGGAGACAAGTATCAGTCATATCGATTTTAGATTTTAGATTTGGGATTTTAGATTTTGAATTTTGGATTAGCTCGATTTGGGCTTGGGGATTGAGATAAAGATAATTTAAAGAAAATAGATGTTGAGTTGAAGTCGATTTATTATAAAGTTGATAATTAGTGTAAACCAAAAATTACTGATGACAGAAAACAATCAAGATTCCCGTTCGGTGGATGTGTTTGGCGTAGGCAATGCCCTGGTAGACATCCTAGCATTGGTAGAAGATGAATTTGTACTCGGCCACGGCCTGAATCGCGGCGGGATGACGCTGATGAATTCGGAAACCCAGGGGGGGATTTTGCACGATTTAGAGCACAATTCCCTACAAATGCGATCGGGGGGTTCGGCGGCAAATACGATGATTGGTTTGGCTCAGAGCGGCGGTAAAGCGTATTATTCGGGGAAGGTTGCTAAGGATACTAACGGCGAATTTTACCGCCAAGATTTGCTGGCGGCGGGGATTGATTTTAACGTGCATCCTGCTGCTGAGTCGAACGGGCCTACTGGTACTTGTGTTGTGCTGACTACGCCGGATGCGGAACGCACGATGTGTACTAATTTGGGTGTTTCTACTACTCTGGCTGCGACTGATATTGATGTCGATCGACTAGCTCACTGCAAGTACAGTTATGTTGAGGGCTATCTGTGGGATGCTCCAGACCCTAGAAAGGCTAGCATTGAGACGATGGAAAAGTCTAAGCGTCTGGGCGTGAAGGTGGCTTTTACTTTTTCGGATGGCTTTTTAGTCGATCGATTTGCTGATGATTTTCACAAGGTGGTTTCGGAATATTGCGATGTAATTTTTTGCAATGCTGATGAAGTTCGGAGCTTTTTTAAGGAGGAATCCCTGGAAGAGTGCGCTCGGAAAATGAGCGAGATTTCGGATTTGGCTTTTATCACTAATGGGGATAAAGGCTGCATGGTGGTGGAGAACAAACAGATTGTTGATGTGGCTGGATTTCCGGTAAAGGCGATCGATACTGTGGGTGCTGGAGATGCTTTTGCTGGCGGTGTTTTGTTTGGAATTACTAATGGTTTGAGTTCTACACAAGCGGCTCGCTGGGGCAATTATTTGGCTTCTCTGGTGGTGCAAATTCATGGGCCTCGGCTTGAGGGTTCTCAGGCTCATCTTTTGAGTGAGGTGATTTCTGGTTAGGAATTGAAAGGGGCGATCGCACTTTTTGTGTTAAGGGCGATCGCTCTTTTTTGAACCGCAGATGAAGGCAGATGAACGGGGAGGGATTAAGGGCAATCGCACTTTTTTGAACCAGATGAAAACTGACACGAAAAAGCCGATCGCTATTGCTAAAATAAAATTTAACGACAGTTTATTTATCACCAGATTATGACTATCATTGAACAGATTTACGCGATCGTCAAAACCCTTCCCGAAAACCAAGCTAGCGAAATTCTCACTTTCGCTGAGTTTATTCGTGCCAAGTACCTAAATGAGAACCAATCCACCGACACAGTAGATTCTTTAACTCCTTGGACAGAATTGGTTTATTCCCTAGCTGGAACATGGGCAGAAGACTTTCCTACTCTGGAAGAGATTCGTGCCGAGTCGGGGGAAGACATCTTGCGGGAGAGCTTCTAGATGTACATTTTGGATACAAATACATTAATTTACTATTTCAAAGGACAAGGACAAGTTGCCCAAAACCTTGCCAATGTATCTCCTCAAGAAATTGGCATTTCCGCGATTGTCCTGTTTGAGTTGCAAGTGGGTATTGCTAAATCTACTTCGCCTGCAAAACGTACCCAACAACTTCAGCAACTTTTGAGCCGAGTTAACCTTGTTCCTTTCGATCGCGATTCTGCTCTTGCTGCTGCCACAATCCGCGCTCAATTGGAGGAACAAGGTACTCCGATCGGCCCAATTGATGTTTTGATTGCAGGGACAGCCGCTTCGCTTCAAGCAACCCTCGTTACCCACAATGTTAAGGAGTTTTCGAGAGTTTTTGGACTTGCGATCGCAGACTGGTATTGAATGTGTCACATCAAGTGCGGCTTGTCTTTGGTTAATGGTTCAAGACAGTAAATCCAGCAGAAAAGAGGGGCGATCGCACTTTTTGTCGTAAGGGCGAGCGCACTTTTTAGCAACCGCAGATGAAGGTGGGTTAATGAGGATGGGATAAGGGCGAGCGCACTTCTTAATATTGCTGTGACGCAACAATTCGGCGAATTTCCTACAGCATTCCTATCTGGGTGATTGGGTCGTTCAAGGGTATACTGAACGAGGAACTTTTCACAATATCTGGCGGCGTGTTAATGACGACACCAAAGATATTTGTATACACACCAAAAACTTGACTGGTTTCTGTGTATTGGATAATGGTGTCTGGAGTGTCATCTTGATTCACATCACTAGGAGTGAAGCTGAGAATGTCTATGGGTACGCCTCCATTGATGCCAATTATATCGCCCTCGCTAGCATTGAAGTCAATTAACCAATCAGTAGTAGCAGGATTCGTTTCTTCTGTACCTGTATCTGTTCTCAGGATAAAAATATCGCTTCCACCTCCACCAGTCAGGCGATCCGTTCCTCTTTCACCGATTAAGATATCTTCTCCATCATCGCCAAAGATTTGATCGTTCCCTTTTCCTCCCCTCACTAAATCATCAGCAACACCTCCGGATACGAAATCATTACCTTTATTGCCCCCTAGAATGTCGTTAGCATCCTCTCCTAAAATGCGATCGTCACCTTTTCCTCCCAGCAAATAATCGCCCTCACCAGCACCTTCAAGAGTGTCAGCACCCTCCGCAGCTAATACTACATCTGTCGCAGGTGAACCGATTATGTTATCGTTACTTTCAGTTCCTAGAAGCCCTCCGGGATATTGAGCCATGACTGCTTCAGTAATCTGAAAATTTGAATTTTGCTCGGCTGAGGCTTTTAAGTTTTGGGCAACTCGTGGCGGGGGAAAAAGAACGCCAGACACATTAACAGATAAACCATCCAACAAGCCTTTACTAAAAGTCGCTACTCTGCCATTAAAATCATTAACAGTCTGTCCTATCTTATTTTTTATATTCCCTGGTAGCTCTTTTATTGCCTCAATCGGTCCTTCCGCTGCTTCTTCCAGAATAGATACGGGTTTAATTTTACCAATCAATAGAGCATCAGACAAACGTTGTTCTGGGGTGTCAAAACGCCCTAGTGTTGTTTGGCCATCATCTGCCGAAAATCCTACTAACTCAAGTCTATATCCTGAAACTCCGGTTGAACCTGGGAACTTAATTATCTCTTGAGAAATGCCAGAATCAGAAAAGCGAAGAATATCTGCATCTTTAACAGGATCGCCTGTATTTTCTGTAGCAGTCAAGTTAAATGAGAAATTAAAAGTCTGCGTGTTAGGTACAGGATTAGTGAGAGACAGCGTGATATCGAGAGGAAAATCACCTTTAGGGGTTGAATCTTCAAAAGTAATTCCATTGCGGTAAGTCAAATTGCCAAGGCTGAAAGGAATGTCACTGGCTGTGCTAATTCCCTTGGCTCGACTAAATTCCTGGTCATCACTAAATTCGTTGCCCTCAGTTTTCCTGCCGTCAAACCGCACATAGCTTTCACTATCTCCATCAGCAGGAGTTCCTAAACTTTTCTTATTTTCGCCGTTGTCAAAAGTGCCGGAAGTCGATCCTTCAAAGAAAACCTTAGTGGTGTCTACATCAATTCTCCCAGTTTCTGAAGAGTTTAACCTTAAATAGTTGAAGTTTGATCCATCTGACTGAGGAAATACATTTCCGTTAATTAACTGTGTATACAGTTCATTTGCGTAGCCATGATTACCGCCTATACCACCAAAAACAGGTAGGTTTCCGGGCTGTTGAAGAAAATTATTTGGATTAACAAAAAAATCCAATTCTCCCAATAACAAATCATTTCCCAGAAAGCTAGATGTATGAATAACCACTACTCTCGTAGCATCACCTGGATCTAAGCGATCACTTGGAGGAACTGGCTCCACTTCTGGGATGCTAATCACTGTTCCAGGTTCTGCTCCAGGTACTGACCTAAATCCGGTGTTTCTAGTTTCAAAATTAGGCCCTGCTGGGTCTAAACCAGTGATGCGATTTAGTTCGTTGCCTGTGAGTTCTTTATATTTAGCACCAGCAAAACCTGATACATGAGCGCCTAAACTGTGACCCATAAGCTCTATTTTGTTTGGGTCAAGATTCCGTGCTTTTAGATACTGAGCAAGTTGATCTCCGACTTCTCTGGTGTTAGACGCAGCTCGATCATAAGTGCTTAAACTAAGGAGGGGTACTTGGTCTGGTAGCAGTGGAAGTCCCAGTGGAGGTTTAGAACCGTCTTCCCAGTCTACCAAAATGATATTAGCATCAGGGTCTCGTTCTCGAAGAGCCTTAGCCCTTTCTGACATCCACGTTTCAGGTGTAAATTGATTATTTGGATTACCACCGGTGTCAACTTGATTACCACCCTGGTTCTGAAATCCATGAATGATTACATAAGTATTTTTATCGGCAGTTGTTTCAAATGGTTGAGGGAGGCCAACTGGGTTGGCAGACCTTAATGCAGAATCATCTACTCCCAGTGTGCTAGGAGTAGATTGAACTATTCTCTCCTTACCCCATATATTGAAATTCACCTTAACCATAATCCCATCTCCTCACAAATATAGTTGCGTCAAAACCAGCAAAGCCCGCCCTGCAAGCCTTCCTAGATATCTATCAGGGCGTTTCTCTGCTTTTTATGCAGTTCGCCCAGTTTTTGTAATAAAACTTTACATTGCTCCAACAGCAGATAAGCTGTATCCCCGATCGCCCGCCAGATGCACCGTCAAACGTAGCTGACAGCCAAACACATCATTTCACAATACTCCATAATCCTGAATCTGTATAGGCTTAACGGCTCACCATTTGGCTCAACATCAAAGGCTCATTTGGCTCATTTAGCTCATTTAGCTCACTTTTTGGCTCACAAAATCATGTAATATTCTTTACTAAGGCATAATTTCCGTAGAGGAGTCGCAATGGCAGGTTTGCTCAGAGCATCCGAAGAAGGGCTAAAAATCATTGACATGGTAAGACGCAATCTCGGATGGAATAAAACTGAGGATGCCTGGTGTGTTGCCGCTTTAGTTTCAACAGCTACCTTAAAGCGGTTTTGGGCGAAAATAGAAATTAGACGAGAGAACTTTATCAATATTTGCAAAGCAGTAGAAATAGAAAACTGGGAATACATTGCTGAAGGCTACAAGATCAAGAAAACAGAGCCACTTTTAGCCGCCGCGATCGCAGATATCCCCCAAGACAGTGAAAACGAGCGCACTTTCCCCCTCCCAGAAAACTTACCCCCCGTCAGAAATTGGGTACAGCGCACCAAAGAAATCGACATCTTAAAAACTACGATCGTTAACTCAGATATCACCGCCATCTCAATTGTCGGATTACCGGGCATCGGAAAAACCAGCCTCGTCAGCCAAATAATTCGCCAACTCCACACAGAAAAAACCCCCTTCACCTGCGCCGCTTGGCAATCCTTGCAATCCGCAACAGGCAAAGCACCCCCCTTCGATCGCACAATTGACTCCCTGCTATTTACCCTCTCCAACGGCGACATTACCACAGCCGTAACTGCTCAAAATGACTACTTCAAAAAAACCGACAATCTGCTCAAAATCCTCAGAGAAAAACCTTGCTTGCTCGTTTTCGATCGCGCCGACACACTTTTGAAAACAGGAGAGGCAAAAGCGGCGGGTTATTTCGCCGAAGATTGTGCAGAATATGCTTGGTTATTCAAACAGTTATTAGAAACAGAACATCAAAGCAAAATTATTTTCACCAGTCGCGAAAGCTTAGCCGAATTGCCGTCAACAGTCACCCGCGAAATCCAGCTAAACGGATTGGATCGAGATGCGGCAGTTGCCCTATTGCAATCTTTTAATCTGAATGCGAATGCAGAAGAATTAGCCGAAATGTGCGATCGCTATTCAGGACATCCTAAAGCCTTACAACTCGTCGCAGCCTTGATTCGAGATGATACCGAGTTTCAGGGAAATGTCGGGATTTTTCTGCACCAGAGAGACTGGTTGCTGATTCGAGATATTGAAAGAGCGATCGATGAAATGATAGCGCGTCTGGGCGACGGCGAGCAAACTTGTCTCAGCCGAATTTCAGTCTATCAAACCTCAGAATATCCGCTATCCTTTGCCGGAATGAGCGCTCAAATGCCAGAAGTTAGCAAGTATGAACTTAAAGAAAATATTATTCAAGCACTGAAGCGCAGGCAATTGCTATATTACGATCGCCACCTCAAATCCTATCACTTGCATCCGCTAGTCCGAGAAAAGGGCGAGTACCTGCTAAATCAAAATCCTGAAAATCTCCGTACCGCCCACAGCCAAGCCTATAATTATTATATCAGCATTCCCCTCAAACCTAAATCAGAATGGCAAGATATCGAGGATATTAAGCCCCTAATCAGAGCGCACTATCATGCTTCTCAAGCAGGAGATTTAGATGCCGCAAATGCGATTATTTCTGAAGTCTATGAGTATCTGCGGCAGTGGAATTGTGCAGAGTTAGTATGTGCAAATCTACCGTTGCCATTGTTAACAGAAGTAAAAAACATTAGGCTTTCAGAGGCGGGCAAGATGCCTAATCCACAATAAAATTAAACTTTTGTGGATCGGGCATCTTGCCCGTTTTCTTATTATTAGTCAGGGCTGGCAATATGCACACCCCACAACAAACTTGATGTGCTGTGGAACGGGCATCTTGCCCGTTTTCTTAGTCCGCGAAGGCGGACTTTGTATGTGTAGCCGCGGTTTCAACCGCCCGGTTTCAACCGCCGATTTTAGGGACTTCAACCACTAGAATAAATCCCTCTTTCTTGCAGTTGCTGCATAAAAAACTCTTCCAAAGTAGGCTTAGCCAAATTCATCCCAATTAGCTGCCCTCCCGTACCACTCAGACTAGAAAGAAACTCCTTCGGCTCGCCCTGCAAATGACCATACCACAAATCATTATCAACTTCCATATCCGGTATCCATTTTTTCAGGATATTCAAGTGGCCGCCCCTACCTTCAACCCGGTAAGTTTCAGTATTACCCAAGAGTTCGTCGATCGCACCAATGCAAATTAACTCACCCTTCGCCAAAATTGCCACTCGATCGCAAATCTTCTCCACATCAGACAATATATGCGAATTAAAAAAAATCGTTTTTCCTTGATTTTTCAGCGATAAAATTATCTCCCGCATCTGATAGCGCCCCATCGGATCTAAACCCGACATCGGCTCATCTAAAAATACCACATCTGGATTGTTAATCAAAGCTTGAGCCATGCCAATCCGTTGCAGCATTCCCTTAGAATACTGGCGCAACTGTTTTTTAATTGCCGCCGATTGAGATAGCCCAACTAAATCTAGCAAATTCGGAATTCGCTGTCGCTGAATTGACGGGGGAATTTGAAATAACCCCGCCGCAAATTGCAAGAATTCCCAGCCGGTGAGATAATCGTAAAAATAGGGATTTTCTGGCAAATAGCCGACTCGCTGCTTCACAGTGCGATCGCCCAAAGGCTTCCCCAACAGCAGCGCCCTGCCAGAAGTGGGCCGCACTACACCTAGCAAAGTTTTCAGCAGCGTAGTTTTCCCCGCTCCATTTTGCCCTAACAACCCGAAAGTTTCGCCCTCAGAGACAGTCAGAGTGCAATTTTTGAGCGATTCAATTTTTTCATTCATCCAGAAGCCGGTACGGTAGAACTTCCCCAGATTAAATGTTTCCACCACTGGGGTAGCTCCGTGCATCTCGGTGGGATTTGGCGCATCTACAAGAGGTTCCATTTTTGTCAGAGAAATAACTAGCACCTGATTATATTCTATTGCATAACTTCAGTGATAATTGCTCTTTTTAATGTTAAACTAATATTAGCTGTACTTAAATTTTTCTGAATATGGATCGTTCAAAAATTATTGCTATTATCACTGGGGTGATTTCTATAATTTTAGCAGTTGCCTATCTGCTGCTCGTCACCATCCTTGACTTCCGAGGCGAAATGGTGCCCGCACCTCAAAGTCAGTTGCCAGTCTCCACGCCAATTCAACAATTAGGCACGGCTAACCCGACTTTGCGAGTACATTAGACCTCTTGCAAAAAAAATCTATGCTATAATAGAAGGTTTTCAATTTAATCCCCCTAGAGCTAACTCATAAT
>NZ_JAUBSA010000092.1:0-16248 GCF_036702115.1 Microcoleus sp. LAD1_D5
AACCAAAATTGGGACGTATTCTCCGCTTATAAAGCCAGTTTAGGCTTTGTTTGGGCTTAAAATTTGTTTAAGTCCCGTTAATCGAGATGTTGGAATACAAGGCTCGATTAGTTGGAATCGAAGTAATCGTACAAGAAGAGTCCTATAGTTCGCGAGCCAGCTTCTTGGGCTTAGATTCAATACCTGTTTACGGGAAAACCGATAAAGACCCCGTTTTTACTGGCAAGCGAATCAAAAGAGGTTTGTACAAAACATCGATCGATCGGTCAATTAATTAATTCTGATGTCAACGGTTCGTACAACATCCTCAGAAAAGCAATCCCAAATGCGTTTAGCTCTCTTGATAGGGAGCTGCGTAGTTCAGCCGAGGCGGGTCAATCCGCTCAAAGTAAAAGTGAAGGGGGAGGGACTTGAAGCCTCCCATGCCTATAAATGACTATACTTTTACCAGCTATGGAATGCAAGTCGAGAGATTATTACGCTCATTAATGAGAATCAGGCGAAACAAACTACCATTTTTTCAGAGGGGCATGAGGGCTATGTCCTTGATTATATCAGTGTTCTGACTCTTGTTATCACCCCGTTAGGCGCTCTTCCCTTCTTTCCAGTTGACATCAATCGAGTTTATCAACATCGCAAAAGTTCAGCCACATGATGTAAAGAGAGATTTTCAGTTTTTCGAGAGTTAGATTAACTCGGTTCGCATCATTGCGATCGTTATTTTCACTCTCTTAACTGAAATTATGATCTTTTTGCATATTTTATCAGCCAGAAGTCTTGGCTTGTTGCCAAGATAGCGGGAAGCTGACAATCTTGCTGAGGGAAAAATAACGAGCGCGCAGAAGAATCTGCGCGAGCAGAAAGTGAGTTTCTTTCTGCCGATGATAAAGGGGGTAGCTAACCCGGATTATGAATTTCTTCCCCAGTGCGATTCCTCGACATCTCCAAACACAGGATTTTCAGATCAACCCGGTTTATGAGCGTAAGTTCCGCTCGCGTGACAAAACTAAATACTTTATTTTTGATGAAAATGTAAATCCTCCGTATCCCAATTACCCCACTGCAAACTCAGTAAATTGACGCACGTAAGGGGCTTTAAAAGCTAAAACAATATCTTCCTTGGGAACTCCGGCGGCTACTAACTCATTCGCTATTCCTGCTTCCGTTCTATCCCTCTGAATCCAAAATTTACCATCTTTTATATCAACGTGAATCACACAGCCGTAAACCCGTTTTTGCTCGTCCCAGCCCAAATGAACCACATGATAATGCTCCCGTTCGGTATCAAAAAGTAATTGAACTTCTGTTTCAGTATCCAAGTCATTCCTTGAGTGTTGAGACAGAATTGTTTGGATTAATTCTCTGTAGTTTACTCTTTCCATAAAAGTATCCCCTCTTGAATAGCATCAAAAATGAGTAATTTGAGCTGATGCTCAGCGATTAATTCTTGAATAAAACGATTACTGAAAAAATCATTATACACATCTTGGTTTATTGCTAAATACAAAATTCTGTTTGGTTGCTTTTTTCTAAGGGCAGAACGATAGCTGAGAAATTGACCCAAAGCTATATAAAAGCTGGCTAAATCAGATGCACCGATAAAAGATTTAATCTCTACAGCAATCTTGAAGCCATCTTTCTCTGCTGCTAAAATTTTCTCCCCTGCTAAGTCGATCAAAAAATCAAGTTCCTCTACCTTGATAAAAAGAGGATCGTGAGTGATGATCCATCCCTCTTTTTCTAAAGCTGAACGAACAGCATTGTGAAAGATATCTTTAGCGGACATATCATACCCACGAAATTGCTTAACCGAGCAGTATTGATTGCCATTCCGCCATCATATCATTACAGCCATTCTCGATCGCACTCCCCAAAAATTCCCCCCACTTCGCATAACTCTCCCACCCACCAGCGATAAAGCAATATCAGGTCATTCACAGCAACTAGCCCAAAAAAACAGGCTAAAGCTGCATAAAGGTGTTCTTCTTCTACGAACAGGAGCGAACACACGGGCTCGTCCCCGGACGGCGAGGGCTCTCCGAGGGAGGAGCCAAATCGATCGATCGCGTGAACCATTAACGGCGTAAAATTTAGTATTTATAAGACCACTTTGAAAGAGTAAATGCTCGACTTACTCGGAGAGCAACAGCCGGAAACATTGAATCTGCCCTGTCCGGTACCCCTGACTCAGCACCCAGCAGCAGTGTACCTCGACAGTTTGGGGAGCGAGCGGTCAAAGGCAACCATGAGAGAAGGGCTCAATATCATGGCCCGAATGCTGACAGGTGGGGAGTGTGACGCAATGACTTTGAATTGGGCGGCATTGCGCTACAGACATACGGCGGCTCTGCGCTCGGCCCTTGAGAAAAAGTACGCTCCCGCGACGGTGAACCAAATGCTGTGCGCCCTGCGACGGGTGTTGAAGGAAGCTCTGCGGTTGGATTTAATCGACCCAATAGATTACAGTAAGGCGGTGGATGTCAGGAGTATCAAGCAATCGGGAAAAGTTAGGGGGCGCGCGCTAACGCTCTGTGAGATTGCTGCATTGATGCAAAGCTGCTCTGGTAAGACCCCTATTGATGTTAGGGACTCGGCGCTGATTGCTATCTTGCGAGGGGGCGGCATCCGTCGCTCTGAAGCGGTGAATCTCTTGAAACGAGATTTCAACCTATCTACGGGAGCGCTGTTCGTCCGGGAGGGTAAGGGCAAGAAAGACAGGACGGTTTACCTCCCGGAGTCTGCTTGCGTTTTAGTGTCCGAGTGGCTGGAGTTGAGGGGAGAGGCTCCGGGGCCTCTGTTGTACCCGATTCGGAAGGGGGGAGAAATTCAGCGGCGGCGGATGACGGAGGATGGTGTGTTGAAGATTGTGCAGCGGCGGGCGTTTCTCGCTGGGGTGGAGTCCTTTAGTCCCCACGACTTCCGGCGCACGTTTTGCTCGGACCTCCTTGATGCTGGGGTGGATATTGTGACGGTGCAAAAGTTGGCGGGTCATGCTTCTCCGGTAACTACGGCCAAATATGACAGGCGTGGGGAGGAAACTAAGCGGCGGGCCGTGCAGCATTTGGAATTTTAGGGCGCGCTTGAGAGATACACGGCAGGTGCGCCCCGCGAAGAGAGCGCAGTAAGCTGCTCCTGAGCGTTCCAACAACGAAAATACCTCTTCCGTGTGCCAGCTTGGGTGTCGGAATTCGACAGCTACTTCGATCCAAGGGGGAACCTGTTCTAGAAAATAGGCTAGACGGGCAGAGTCACAACCGAACTGGGGAGAGAGCTGGACGAGCAAAATACCCAATCGGTCGCCTAGGCATTGAAGTCCCTCACTCATGCGTTCCAACCACTTTTGGGGCGAATAAAGACGCTTGGAGTGCGGAGCCGACCACCTCCGGCAGTCCAACGTATCGCCGGGACAATTATCCCTGTTCCCGGATGATGCGGTGGATTGGGATATCATGAATTTTTCTGGGGAATCGGCACGGGGCAATTAATTTGATCCGAACCTGCCGCCATTCGTTTAATAAGCTCAAAAGCGGCCGTGCAATCTCCTAATGATCAGTGTCCGCCGTTGAGAGGAACATACTGATAATCTTTGTAATAATAGCTCCAGTTTCCGGCCCATTGCGCTACCCATTCCATCAAACAATCAGAGCGCTTTGCCAACTTCAAAACCGGCAAACTGTGAAGCCGACAGCAGTAATTTAAAATTTTGATATCGAAAGCAGAATTGTAGATTAATACTCGTTTATCTTTGAGGGCTGCATCCGTGGGATAGACTTCGGGGAAGGTAGGAGCATCGGCTACCATTGTATCGCTAATGCCGTGAATATCTGTTACTTCTGCAGGTATCGGAATTGAGGGCTTTATGAGCGTATCTAGCAACATTTCACCGCAATGATTGATAATGGCTATCTCTACAATCTCAGCACGCACGAGCCCCGTAGTTTCAGTATCCAGAATCACCCAATCGTTCTGGCTTAATTGTTCTCTTGCCCAAAGAACAGCACTCACCCTATCTTTTTCTATGAAACCTACTTCTCGATACCACTCTCGATAATCCCGCTTGATTTTGGCCTTGAGGCGGTTGGCAGCCAGGGTTTCCAATTGTTTGGGAGATGGCTTTCTTTTGGGTCGGCAGGATTCGGGATTAGTCGAATCGTAGAGGAACACATCGTATTTTCGGGTTGGGATAACGCCTGAAGGTTTCAGAGGCGATAAACCAAGTTCACCCAGTTGCTTTTTAGTTTTCAGGTGCGGTGGCGGTTCGTTGGATTCGCCCCACCAACTGTACTTTGTGAGTTCCACTATTGCAGTTTCCCCATCTCTGCCATTTTATTATCGCATCATTGAGGAGAATAAAAGCAACTACGAATACCGTATTTCTTGGTAATTGAGCGCTGGCTTTTTACTCAAATTTGATACTATTCCACAATCTTTCCAAAGGTTGACTCAAGGGCATGATACCAGTCTTTCGCTTTCTGGAAAGCTTTACCTCCCGTACCGCAGCCAAACACATCTCGACTGCTTGCTGTGACTCCCAATTTCAGTAGTTTTAAGCTCAACCAAAGTGCTTTATCTGGCTGAGTAGGAACCAGGGCAATGACTTCACTTACTGTATCGACTTCACTGCTTCCCCGACTGCTCAGTAGCGCCATTACCCTCGCCAATGCCTTCGAGCGCTCTGGTTCAGGAAGTAAGGAAGTAGTGCTGGAATCCTTATCCTGCAACACTTCACTAGCTTCATCTGCCACTTTTTCCGCTTCACCTTCTGATGAAGTAGCAGTATCTTGCCGTGCAGTAAGTTCATCCGCCTGCCAGGATTCTAGGAGCCTTTTCTTGGCTAATTCCCATAGTGCTTGAGAGTCTTCTGATTCCTGAAGAGGAGCCAACTCAGTTGCTTGAGTTGTTTCACTATTTACGGGAGTTTCTAGTTGGGATGCCTGGTTGGAAAGCTCTCGTTTCCATTTGCTCAAGTCGGGTACAACAGCCGGGAATTCGCCTAACTCGCAGCTAATCCATGCCGCTCTATTTCCCAACGATTCCAAGTAATCTCGAACTTGTTGGTAGTTGGCGTATTGCTCGGAATCCTTGGGAAATTTGTTGCCGTAGGATTCACATTCTTCTACGGCCAACTTGCCCAAGAAAATAGAGCAGAAACATTCGAGCAAATCGCTCTCGCCTTGCAATCGCCAGGTAATTATTTGTCTACCTTGAGCTAAGGCAAATATCCGCATTTTTAGTTCTCGACCCAGGGTAAGATTTTCTCCCTGCAAATCCTTGGCTGATGGTGAGATTATCTGTTTAGTTTTGCGATTGATAATGGCTTTAATATTTCGGCTTTGAGCCTTCCATTCATCAAAGGCTATGCTCCAGCTCGGAAAGTCAATGCCCTTCGCCATCAGTTCGGTACGCCGGATTCTTTCAGCCCGAATGGATAGCATCGAATGCCGAATTGCTTCATAATCTTCTGGGACTCCGATTACCTCGATAAACTGCCACTGGTGAGGTTTTCTTTTGATAGTGCAAACGAACTTTTTATCTGAGGGAATGACATCCATCAACCAATCTACCAGTGTCGTTTTTCCACTATTCGTGGCACCCACAGCACGGATGTGAGAAAAGTTGTCAGGAGTCTGCCTAAACTGCTTCCAATCAAAGAACTTCACTCCTAAATTGGGAGTTATTGCCAGTTCTACGCCCAATAATTGATTGTTGTTTGGTGCGGATGCTGCGTGTGGTGCCAGTTCCGCATTTTCAACTTCCTCGGACTTTGATTCCATTGGAGCGGGTAAAGATGCGGGGGTGGCGGCGGTTCAAGCCTCCAACAGTTCGGGATTCTTCTCCAAATAAAGTGTGTTGTAGCCGTCGTAGAGTTCGCGTTGGAAGTCCTTCACTCTCAAATCAGCGGCAATCGCTGTTTTCTGGATTTCTTCCTCATCCAAAATGTCGCTTGTAGTTGCTTCTAACTGCTTTTGCCGAGCCTCAAATATCGCAGCCTCTTCCTCGTTCTTTCTCTGCTTCACCGATGCTGCACCCGATGCAAAACTAACCCGCACCAAGGCTCATTGCACCAATTACGCCGGATGCAGTACGCAGCAGCCCCCAGCCTTGATGCAGCTTCACAAACTTAGCATTCTTGGGATACTGGGAACCCGTTACCACAACAGGCGTACAGGGATTTGTAGCTCCATTGCAGTAGCTGATGTGTTTGTCGAAGTACCCGAACAAGGCTAAACCCGCTACATCCGATACCCACAATCACACAGGCGATCACACTTTTCATCGGGTCAGCCTCCGCAGCAGTGTAACCAACAAAAGCAGCGCCACCGACACACCGACAATCGCGACAAGCTGCCACACAGGGATTAAGCCAAAGCCGACACTTAAAGGCATATTTGCCAGTAGCCACGCTACATCCCAAAATGCCACTATAGTTCCGACAATCACTACCAATCCGCTAATCCGCCTCATGGATAGTAAATAAGGCGTTGGGTTTTTCGGTTTTACTACAAACAGGAACCCGGCTACTAAAACCACTGCGACGAGCATTACAGGAGCACTGAGAATCCTCGCCACGTGAGCAATTGACAACCCAACCGCAAACCAAAATCCTTGACCGCAGAAGCTATTTAAGTTCTTGAGAAACCTCAATTGGTCTGATTCTTCTAGGTCGGGGAGTTGTGGTTGTTGTGAAGGTGGAAAGACAGGGGGATTTTGAGGTTTGGGGATGAGAAATGGCGGTAACTGCATGGCTACTTCCCTGAGAAATAATCAAAGGCTTTACCGCCCCATTTTTTTAGCCAACCGCTTGCCTTGCTAGCGTTATTGCTAGCGTTATTGCTAGCGTTATTGCTAGCGTTATTGGCAGCAGGACTTAATTGTTTGCTGCTAGATGGTGGCAAACCATATTTCCCGCGAGTACCGTAAGCGAACAAGTCTTTTATCCTATTTCTCTCTTCGCTTTTTGCCTCTTGAGCTGCTTGTCGATCCGCATAGCTGGCTGCTTCTTTGTCAGGTTTTTGGGATAGCGCCTCTTTTTGACGGGCTAATTTGTTAGCTACGATCTGAAGAGAAATCTCCAGATCGTATTCGGCTAAATCACCGTAATCGATAACTTCTTGGTCGAGAAGTCTGACACCAACATCCGAATCTTTGGCTAGCTTTTTAGTATTGGCCTGCCAACCTTTCCATGCCAAGAATACGTCGAGTGTGGCTCGATCGATCTTCTCCATGCCCTTGGCACCGGCTTTGACGCATCGGGCTACAAACTCGTTGTATTTGACAACGCCGTCAATATAATCGTTGACGTGTTTTTCTAGTTTATCGAGGTTGTCAATGAGAAACTTGATTTCTTCAACCGAATCTACGAATGCCCCCAATTCTTCCTCGGACATCCCCGCAAAAGCTGATGGGTCGAAACCGTAGTATCCCTGAAAAGTAGTCAACATTTCAGGTGCGCTATCAAATGCTTTGACTTTCCCGACTAAGGCTGGGGCGATGGCTCCACCGCCTGTGTATTTAACAATTTGGCTCATGATTTTTCTCCTTTAATCTTGCGGCTTGTTAATGGGATGCGATAAGCTTTTTAAGAGGGACAAAAAAGCCCCTCGAACATTACCTGGTTTCCTAGTTTTTTGGTAGTTGTGAAGCAACCAACGGTTGCAATAAACCCCTTAACTCTTGGGGAAGCACCATCAACGCCCGTCGGTCGCCCTTGGTTTCCTTATACCGAACGGCTGCGTTGAGGAGCGACATCGGAATCTCAAATTCTTTGTATTGGATAGTGGATTCTTGCCACAACTCCACCCAAGTTCGCGCGGCTTTGTCGCTGACCATTTCCGACATGAGCGCGGGGATGTTATCTCTAGTTAAAACTACGCCCAGTGCTGTTATTGCTGACTTCTGCACATACAAGTCGATGAACAGGGGGAGGTAAGTTTTCCAGATTTCGGGATTGTTAGTTGCAAAGAGTTCATCTATCGTCTCAATTTGGCTCATGGTTTGTGTCTTTTAGTTAATACAAAGTGTTCTAATTGATGTAAAATTGATTACTTCCCCCCAAGTGACGGTGCAAATTGATAGTTGTTGTTCGTGCTGTTGTCGATATTCTGGTCGCCTTGAACTACGGTTGGGGGTATATCTTTTACGGCTTGCCGATAACCGTCGTGGTAGATAGATTGACCTGCGTAAAGTAGCATAGCGGGAATAGCTGAGAATAGAAGTGATGCACAAATGACCGAGAGCTTATCCGACATGGTTGTTACCTCAAAGTTTCATTGAGACTGAATGAAATGTAAACCTGTCCTTGACTGCTACATTTAATATGAGCCGGAATGTAACCCAGAATCTGACAAATTCCCTGCCAAAACATCTCTTTACAAATTAGGTAGTTGTCGGGGATTTGCCCTTTGCGGTACACAGCCCACGCCATGTCTACAGATTTGACAATTGCCTCTGGTACTGGGTCTAGTTCCACTAACTGCTTTACTGTTTCTAATTCGCTGCTCATTTCTTGTTACCTCATTAACTACGCTCCTTTAGAGAAGTTGATATTGATAGCATCGCGTCGTTTCCACCACGTCATTAATCGACTTATCCAGCCTTTTCTATTACCTCGAACCTCATCTTCACTTTCAGGCTCATCCTCATCATCCTCATCCTCATCCTCATCCTCATCCTCATCTTCTGCGACTGGTGGACTGTGCCAATTGCAGTTAGGTCTGTCTATCCAGTAAGGGTAAACTCGAACAGGTTTTCCATTTACCCTATCGACAAGATTAATTCCTGCCACATTGCATTCAGCGTAGAATTCGTCTTCTTCTGTAAGAACTGCGGCTGATAGCAACTTTCGATTGTTCACGCGCACCCTCCTACCAATACTGCCACTTCGCTAATTCCAATTGCAGCCAGCTTAGACTTAACGATCCGCCACAATCTCAATCCAGGACACACTAAATACAACTCAATGAAACCGTAACTTTCCAGCATCAGACAAACCTCATTAGCGCGATTGTTTCTTCAGCATAATTATCATCACTTGTGGGAGAATAGCCCGCAGAGGTAATAGCTTCAGTGCGGGCTTTTTCCTGAAGCCGGTAAATGAGAAAAATCAGCAATTTATCTACTACCTGCTTCTGTTGTGAGCTTAGTTGTCTGAGTTGTCGAAGTTCTCGCAGTCGAGCGATGCAGCTAGCATTTTTTTTGGCTCCGTTTCCCTGGTTTCCAATGCTAAACGTCCACTGTCTATCCCTCCAATGAAAACATCAAGTGCATCAAATATTTCGTTGCCCAAATCACCAAAATCTCCGTTAGCGATATCTTCCAGAGCATCGGAAATACCGCCTCCAAAGATAAAATCCTTGGTACTCTGCCTTACTTTTTGCCTCGCCTCGTTCAGTTTTGCTTGGACGTTGTTCAAACCTTGTTCTGCATTCTCGGTAGAACGGGTTGTGCGTTTTTGTTTACCCGCGCTGCTATTTTGAGCTGCCTTAGCTTGCTCTACTGCTTTCTTATCTGTCGTGTTCATGATGGTAAAACTCCTCAATGATTTGATTGATTGATTGGATAGCTTTAGTCCTGCCTCGTTCCTTGACTAGCTGCCTGAACAACCACATGATTTCGCTGTCGGCTCTGTCAAATCCCTTGCGCCGTCGCGCTCGCGTGCGTTTGGGCGAAACTTCTTTGTCGGTCGGGGTTTCTTCCGATTCTGAGACTTCAATTTCTTCAACACCCTCCTGCAATCGAATAAGTTCTAATTCTTTGAGTACCGCAGCATCCCGCCTCAGTTGAGTTAGAGAAATATTCATTGCACCGGCTAGCGTTCCGTTCGTCGTCCAGTCAATTTGTTCGGGAATTATTGCTGATAGCGGTCGAAACATGGTCGTTACTTGGTTGTTTCCCAGGCGTTAAATGGTCGGGCAATCTTTTACCAACCACTTAACGACCGCATGAAAATCAAAAAAAATTATTTCCTTTCCGGCGGGCTAAATGATTTGGCATCCCAGATACCCCAGACTTCGCGGGCAGAAGCTACGGCATCTTGAAGCGCTTCTACTTGCGATCGCCCGAAAACTATAATCTGGCGGGGTGGATTGTACTTGCGGGTAACGGTAACGCTCCACTTGAATTGATGGCTTTTGAGTGCTTTCATCGATCGTCCCTCCCGTCGCCTGGAGAAGGTGCAGCTTCCGATGAAGCTAAGAGGGAACCGGAGAACAAGCGAATTAGGCGCAGCGCTTCGGGTTCAGAGAGCCAAACATCCAAGTGTTCCAAGGAATCTCCAAACAAATCCGATAGTTCGCATTCAAAGAGCGCTTGGAGTACCGTCGATGAATAGTGTTGAGCGTAGGTTATCGCTTCAATCAGGGCAAGCTTTTGGATGCGGTTGCAAGTGCTCAGCAGCGATTGCCAACAGGTGTGGAGTTGGCGGCGGGAGAATTGGTCGGCTATGGCCTCCACTAGGGCTACCCCTTCGGATTCACTTGGCAAGAAATCGAAATCTTGGGGCCAGCGAGTGCCAAAGCATTCAACAGTACCGCACTCTTTAATAGAGCGGGTGAGCGTGTCCCTTTGGCGCAGCGAATAAACGGCCGCTTCCATCAAAACCCAAAGAGCGGGTTCTGCCATCGCGTCCGCGGATGCCAACAGCGAACGGTACAAAGAAGCGCTCGCCACCCCTGGCGTTGCAGCAGCAGCGGACACCTCAACCGTTAGCGGTATCGGTATTTGTGTCATGATTGAAAAACCTCATTAATGTGAGTGCCACACCCCGCCCTTTGAGATTGCGAGTCATGGGGGGCGGGGTTTGGTTTTGGTGTTAAACTATGTCTGTGTATGCACATACATAATTATGTATGCACAGACATAACACTTTTGCTTCTGGGTTGTCAAGCCCTATGATGAAAATTGTTATTTGTGCATACACAGACATGACCAGAAAACCCGCAGAACGTAGCGCTTGGGGCGAAAACAAAGAGCGCTACAGCATTTTTGTAACTCCTACCGCGATGAAGGCGATCGACAGCAGGGCTGAGGCTCTTGACATCTCGCGCTCTGAATTCTTGGAACAGTTCGCCCGTCAGATGGTGGGGATGACCGATACTGAAATAGCAAAGGAGGATAGGGAGGAATTGACCAAAAGTGTTGGAGCAGAGTATCGCATTAGCCCGCGAAGAACTTGCTGGCAGGGGTTTGTTTCTCAAGCGCAAGGCTAAGGGCGATCGCGCTCAACTGCTAAAAAATCAAATTATGGAATGGGAAACACTACTTGAAAAACTAGGCTGAACTGCGGGTATACACCAAGATTTGTTTATCTCGCGTTTGGTGTATACCCAAAACAGCAACGCCAAGTGTGCTGGATTAAAAGTTCAAAATGTCTCAGATTTTTTGCCAAAAGCTTTTGTGGACTGCATTTAGGTAGAACCAGAGCTAAGAACGGCATTTCAATTTTTTTGAGTTCCACGACCCCCCAAACCCTTACTATAAAAAGCTGGAGGCGTTTTAAAATACATCCATTTAAAGGAGTGACTGCAATGATTGGATGGCCGTTTAGCAAAAGTGAGGATGACGATTCGGAGCAGGAAAACAGACATTCGGCGTCATCTGAAGAAGATTGCAAGGAGATGGAAAAAAAGTATGGGTGGGAACTCAAAAGAGTCGAACAAAACGAGGACGATTCAGACCTATCAGTCGATTGCGTGTTTAAGGGCAAGCAGACGAGTTTTTGGGATATGTGGGGCGACCATCAAGATAATAGGGATGAGGGCAAGGTATAAACAATGACATTACTCGAACAAATAACACCAACTGAAGACATCGAACTTTACGACCCATTGGCAAGCAAGTCTACGCTGAGCCTTTACCTAGTCAAAGAGCAAGAAAAATGGATTCCTATCGAGAGCAAAGAGCTTGTTATTGGGAAACAGTTGACTCGACTGTTACAGCTTTCTCACGATTCGCGTCCTCTACTGAAGCGCAAGGTCAAAGTTGGAGAACGGCTCACTTACCACGTTAAAAAAGAGGGTAGCCCTTGGAAAGCTTACCTTGTCACTCCCTCGGACTGGGTAGTGGTCAGAGTGTTTCGGTACGAAGCCGACCTATCAGAGGTTGAAGGGGATATGCCAGAGTTTCGGGACGTACAGATTGCTTACTGCGAGCGCCAGCCTTTGATGCCAGAGGAAGCTGAAGCAATGACTTATGAGATTGTTAGCCAGGTTTCCGTTGATTCATGCGGTGGCGACAGGGAAGCTTATCAGAAATTCCTTGCCAGCGAGCAATCTAAGCCATACGTTCGAGTTTAAAATTGGAGGATCTATCAACTCATGGAATTACAGAGGCCCTTGGCAACAACCGAAGAGCCTCGCAGCCCAAGACCAGACCAAAAAAAAGAGTCCGCTATCTATAGAAGAGACGGCGAACAACCAAATAAAAAACTTTAGATTCATCATAGTTCATATCTGCCATTACCGCAAAATTTGCACCTTTGTAAATCAACGGTAGTTACAGCAGAGCCGTCTCTTCTACATTTAGCGGGTTTTTGCAATAAAAACCAGTTAGCACCGCTATGAGTAGCGAGAGAGGCATCTATGAACGTTGTACAGCAAATTCAATCTACCGCGTACCTTTCCCCCAAACACAAAAGCCACATTGAGAGCCGGGGGCTGCTCAACGATTGGAGTTACGCCAACTGCCGAACCGCATCTGCGGACGAGGCATCAGTTTACTTGGGCTACGCGGCGAAGTCTGGCGGCATCCTCTTTCTGGGAAAAACAACGCAATTCCAATTCAGACCGGACAAGCCTTGGAAATCAGAAAGCTGCAAAAAAGCACCCAAATATCGGACGCCGGTGGGTGAATACGACGCATTTTTGCCCCAGCATCCCACCGACAAAAACTACTGGGAGCCAGAAAGTCTCAAGCAGCACTGCTACCGCATCAACGACCATCCGTGCATTGTCCTCACTGAAGGCCCGTTCAAAGGAATCGCCGGGTGCGCTAACGACATCCCAACTATTGCACTGCTGGGCGTTTCAATGGGTCTAACCTCTAAAAAAGGAGACATTCAAGGCAAGCGCTACTTGGTCGAAACTTTAGAAAAGTACGCCCGTGCCGGCTTCGGGTTTATCTTTGCCTTCGATGCCGACGCCGCCACCAACCCAAACGTCACCTGGGAACAGAGGAAACTCGGTCTTGTGTTGTTAAAGTTCGACGTTCCGGTCTACAGTGCAACTGGAGGTTGGGATGCGGGCACCGAAGGCGAGACAAAAGGCATGGACGATTTGATTCAACGAAAAAGCATTGAAGCTTTTAGAAAAGTGCTGGCCACGTCCGTTACTTTTAAGGACTGGGAATCAAAAACCTTTGGAGGCAACGGCGGCAGTGGTGGAACTAGAGACAGATACTTAGTCCCCAAGTCCACAACGTTTGAGGTACACTGCCTCAAGAATTTATTCGGAGATGATTGGATAGTTGTCAATGATGCTTTCTACCAATGGAACGGGCGCTATTGGCAGTTCCAAGATGAAGCGGACGTAAACAAACTCATCGGCGACTTTACGGAGAATTGCTACGAAACAGCAGAAGTCGGCAAAAAGTTTAAGTTCGGCACTAACAAATTCTTAGATTCGGCTTTTAAATATTGCCGGAAGGTGCTGCACCAGAAGGTTGACACTTCTCGAAACCACCTCAAATCGTTCTCCAACGGCACTGTAGATTTGAGGACTGGCGAACTGTTCCCACACGACAAGGAACATTACCTGCTTTCTTGTTCCCCCTGCGATTATGTGCCGGGGTCAGAATGTCCAGCCGAATTTAAGCAATTCATACTTTCTGCCTACGGTGTCGAACAGATAGAAGTCATCAGGGCCGTAACTTCGATGTACTTAGACCCAACCGCACCTTACGGGAAATTTGCTTACTTGATTGGGGATAGCGGTAGCGGGAAAGGCGTGATGCTGCGGACTTGGGCAAACTTACTTGGCGAAGAAAACAGCGTCAGTTCCAATAGCTTGACCGAACTGACAAAACCTGAAGGTCGGCATCAGCTATTAACTGGTAAATCCTTGTTTTACATCCCCGACGCTGGCGGATTTCTGAGCGGACTCAAAGCTTTTTACGAGTTGGTGGACAACGGCGGCATTTCGGGACGGGCGCTATTTTCTGCATCGGCTTACCAGAAAAAATGGAACGTGCGATTTGCGATCGCCTCCGTCGAGCACATCCAAACGGAGAATAGCGGCGACGGTTGGGACAGGCGCTGCATTCCGCTACAAACCCGGCCCCGCATCGCCAACATTGAAGATCCGGATCTAGGACGCAAACTATCGGCAGAGCTGGGTTCCATCGCTGGTTGGGCGCTATCAATGGACAAGACAGAACGCAACCGCATTTTGCTCGTGCCGTCAACCAACCCGTCAATTGTCGCGTTGAAACAAGACGGCGCAATTCTGGGGGATAGCGTCCGTTCGTTTGTCGATCGCTGTTTGAGATCGGGTGGCGATAGTTACGTCGGTAGTGATCTGCACAGTTGGTACGCGGCATATTGCAAAGCCCACAATCTCTCGCCAAGCGGTTACAACAAATTCGTTCACCACTTGCAGCGAGTATTGTCAAATCACTGGCGAGCTTCCGAGGTTGTGCGAGAAGGCGACAAAATCAAGCGCATTCCGGCTCAGTGGCGGGGACTTCAGATTTTACCGTGCTTTGTTGATGTAGCAGTCGCGGAGGATGAAGGTGGCAGCAACCGACCGCACATCCCGAACTGGGCTTGCATCAAAACTATTTGTGCTGATGGCGGATTGCAAGAATTAACTCAAACCCGCACGGTTACAGGCACTTCAGCGATTGCAGAAATTCCAGCACATTCTCAAATAGCTCAAACCGTTGTGGTTACAGACGTTACCAGCAATTCTGAAATTGTTACAACATCTAAAAACCCTACAACCCGCATGGTTACAGACGTTACAGCGTTACATGGTAAAAGTAGCCAGTATGAAAAGACCTCATCATACGAGATCACAGATGATCTTAATAACACGGCTGAAGGTGAACCCTTAACTGATGTAACTCCTGTAACCACAACTGTTACACCCACTTTTGAGTCCTCAGAAAAATCTTGTAACAGCTCAAAAACTTGTAACAACCCTCAGCTATCCGAGCCAGGGACGATCGCCCCTCTGGAATCCACACCAATAGAGCCAACCGAACCAACAGAGCCGCCGAGCGTCCCGATGGTGAATTGGAATGTCGGCGAGCGAGTAAAAGTTTCGACCCAGTATCCCGGAGCTCAAGAATATATAGACGAGCGGGCCACCGTAGTTAAGGTGTGGAGCGATGGGCTATGCCGGATTGAGCTTGACCGCGAGATTTCAGTCATTGGAGGTAAACCTACCAAACAATTCAACCTTAACGGGCGTTACTTGATTTCAGAGTTCGCGACCGACTCAAATCTCAACGAAGAGGAACTAGAACTCGTTAACCTGATGCGGTTCGCGGTTACACAATCAGACCCCCTAGTTACCGATGCCGTGAAAATAAGTCTCACGGAAACTTGCGACAAAGGTTTCGCTAACCGAAAAAAAGTTTGGGGAGCGTTGACGGCGAGTGAGCGAACTGTATTTAAAGCGCTACTAGCTGAGTTAGAAGCTCAGCCTCAGCCGAAACAGTTACCTCACACCCCCGCCCCGGTCGAGTCCGAGCCAAAAACTCTATCTGCCCTAATCGAACTCTCGAAGCGGGAGTGGGAACAGCCGACAACAGAAGCAGTGACCCAAGGAGAGCCAATACTGAGGCAGGCGCTAGAACAGTCATCTGTGCCGATTGCCTCGGAGGAGTCAGAGCCAGAACAGGAATTGCCAATCTTCACAGCAGATACTGAAGCGCATCAGCTTGATTTGCTGCCAGATTTCAAGCCGCTTTCAGACTCCGATAGGAGATTTTCGCCCGAATCTGAAGATTGGGTTTAATCCAAGAACACACTGCGAGCCTTGTCCAGTCTAGGCTTTCGTCTCTCTGTATCGATCTTGGCTCTTAGTCAGCTTCACTCCAAGTAAGTGAGTTGACGGGGTGACAAGCAGATTGAAAGCAAAGGTGCGTCAAGGCTTTGAGTTGAGTGACCAAGCGAAAAGATACGCTTGCTGTAATTCAATCCAGATGCAGCAACTTGACTATTAATTCAATTCAGATGCAGCAACTTGACTATTAATTCAATTCAGATGCAGCAACTTGACTATTAATTCAATTCAGATGCAGCAACTT
>NZ_JAUBSA010000092.1:16348-18039 GCF_036702115.1 Microcoleus sp. LAD1_D5
GACTATTAATTCAATTCAGTTTTTGTTAAAAACGCTAAAAAATAGCTAATTTTTGTGCGCCCTAAAGTCAGGCAAGTGCAGTATAAAGTCAGGCAAGTGCCGTATAAAATCAGTGAGATTACAGGCATTTGCAGGGGCTGCACTCTACCTGTATTTACCCGAAAATATCCTGCAAATGCCTGAATTTGTCGGTCAAATTGCTGCTTTTTTGTGCTGTTTGTGCCTTGACCTGTTGGGACTGCTTATAGTTGTTCTCTCTCAGTAGCAAGCAATGGTTTTGTCCGTACAAACCTGACTTTTACGTGCAGAGAAAAAATAATGCACCTTTATGAATGGGGCATTCTAGGTGTTAAGGCGCTTGATTTTTACCCGCTCTTCGACTGTGCCGACTGCTCACATTGCTCCTGTTGTTGTGGCGACTTTTGTGGCAGCACAGGCATCAATTCCTGCCGTCACACCTGGGTAGCGAGTGATCGGCTTGAGCGACAGCTCGATCGCCCATGACGGAGCTCATAGAATCAAACAGGCGATCGTTGGCTGCTGGTGGAATTTGCCCAGTTCAAACAGCTTGTGAGTTCTCCGGCAACAACCGGGAAAGGCATAAAAGCTAACAATTTCTAACAAAAGTTAATAAAGCTGATCGCCCATAGCTTCTGTCAGTGGTTGCCTCTTCCGTTTCAGAATTGAAGAGATAACCAGGGGCGAACACATAATTTTGCATAAATTCGCATAAATCAGCATATTGCTGTTCGATTTTTCGGTCTAGTCATGGAGAAATTGGGGGCGATCGGCTTGTTGGGTAGCCGGATCGCTCCTGGTTGATTCCTCGGTTAATCGATAGTGAATAAGGAAGCCACTATTTCTATAAAGGGATAGGCGGAGATACAAGCCATTTACCTCAAATTGGCTTGCTAACTGATTTAGCTTAAATCTTTGCTAAGCGGGGCTTTGGGCCCTGTTCGCAAGTTTCTGCACAATTGCTACTCAAACCTCTGTCACTGCTCTGCTTCAGGTTTAGGTTCCTTCGGTTTTTTCTCAAAGACTTGGATATTTGGGTCTGATAGCACAAAGCCGTTAGAGGTTGATTCACCCATCTTGCCACCGATAGCAGCTACCCACATGGGATAGTTGGTAGCAGCATCCTCAAGCTTCTTCCATATTTTTGGCTTAACAGTAACAGACACTACCCGACCGTCACAGTCAAGCTCAAAGGTTTTCCAGTTGTCTTTGTTAGTCTCTACGTTGTTCGGTAGTTCGTTAATTTTGATGATGAGTTCAAGCTTGCCAATTGTCATAGCTAGTTTCGTTGGTTTAATGCGTTGCTTTTCTGGCACTTTGCCAGCTTTGTTATATTTATTCTCTAGCCTAGGGGTTGAAACCGCTACAGCTTCATCAGGATAAGTGACATGGTTTATCAAGCGGTCTAACGACCAAGCTCACCCGCTCTCGAAAGGGAGTGAGGAACGAATGGACTTTAGGCGGTCGGGTGCAGCGCCTTGTTGTGTTGTTGTCATTAGGGCTTTGCAGACTGAACTCGCAACTTAATAATCTAAACTTATTAACTTAGGCTCACGGTTCGACGGACTTAATAATTTCAATGAGTTTGAATCGTTCACATTAGACCTCTTGCAAAAAAAATCTATGCTATAATAGAAGGTTTTCAATTTAATCCCCCTAGAGCTAACTCATAA
>NZ_JAUBSA010000093.1:0-17828 GCF_036702115.1 Microcoleus sp. LAD1_D5
ATATTGCCGAGGAGAACTCGAATTCACTCATCTTTCTAAATGCTGTTTTCTCACTTTTTCAGCAAGCCCTAAATAGATGCACCGCTTAATTATATCTTTTCCAACTGCAAAGGTATGGCTGTAAATAGCGGGAGGAAGAGCCAGATAAAAAATTCTCATGCACTGAGATTTGAGAGCTAATACTGGAAGACTTTATGTAGATGCAAAAAAAAGTGTAGATGCAAGTTGCTGTCGGTTCTACATTGCTTGAGGGTTGCAGCCAAACAAATCCGACCTGGACGCAAAAACATCTTTGTTAAGAATTAAATGCCGATCGCCATCTCGACTGATTAACCCTTGCTGCTGCAATTTTCCCAGCATTCGAGTTACTGTTACCCGCGTCGTGCAAATCGCATTAGCAATATCTTGATGTGTCAAGCGGATATTCAAACGAGTTCCCTCAACCACAGGCTGACCGAATTCTTGTTGCAATAATAGCAGAAGCTGATACAAACGGTCATCTACTCGCCGCTGTCCGGCGATCGCTAAAATTGCTTCCATTTGCCGCAGCCGCCGTACCATTTGAGGCAGCAACTCGTGAGCTAGTTGAGGAGAAGCTTCGATTTCCACCATAGAATACCACATCAAATAAACATCTGATGTCGCCGTAGCTCGGTAAGTCTGCAAGCTTGTCAACCACAAACCGAAGCACATCGAAGGCCCAACCCAACCCAAAAGTCCTTCTTCCCCGTTTGGATAAAGCGTACTCAGTTGTGCTAGACCTTGACAGACTCGCCAAAGACCTTGCGACATCAAAGGAATGGTTTCGCCCTTGGCATAAAAATGCAAGTTTCGAGTTGCTCCTGTGTTATGCTGGATTTCCGCTAAAAGTGCTTTGGATGTTGGTGGCATATCCCTTATTTCCAGCTAAAAAACATTTGTCTGAGACCTACGCCTCTCACTCTAGCCGACAAAGGTAAAGGTTTGGTAATCGTCTGGTTAGCGGCAAGATAAGCTTTAGTCATGAGTTGTTATTTGTTATAAAACAACTAAGGAAACGCTGGCTGGTGTAAAATAAATGCACTCGTTATTTGCGGCATTTTAAATAATAAAAATTTAATTTGAAAAAATTAACAGACTATTTGTTAACAAATAGTCTGTTAATTAAGATTAAATAGAAAACAGAGGCGAGTTCTGAAGTTCGATCGCACGGATAGGCCCGCCGAGTCAACTGCTGCTCTCTGCTGCCACAACCTTCAAGAACTTATAAAATAGTTCAAGAAGGTATCAAAAGACAAAGTAAGGTTTTTCATGGCCGATCAATTAATTCGCGCTACAGCCGCAGATGGCGGAATTCGCGCTGTAGGCGTCATTTCCACCCGCCTCACCGAAGAAGCAAGACAGCGGCACAAGCTCTCCTACGTGGCTACAGCCGCCCTCGGCCGCACAATGTCGGCGGGGCTGTTACTCGCCTCCAGCATGAAGCGGCCCGAATCGAGAGTCAACATTCGCATCAAAGGAGATGGGCCGCTCGGCGGGCTTCTGGTGGATGCGGGACTTGATGGAACGGTTCGAGGTTATGTGGACAATCCCGAAGTGGAATTGCCGCCCAATGCTAAAGGCAAACTCGATGTCGGCGGGGCAATAGGTGACGGTTATTTGTACGTGGTGCGGGACGTTGGATACGGCTTCCCTTACTCCAGTACGGTAGAATTGGTTTCCGGCGAAATTGGCGACGATCTGACTCACTATTTGGCAACCTCGGAGCAAACGCCTTCGGCTTTGGTTTTGGGGGTGTTTGTGGGGGCGGGCGGGGTAGAAGCGTCTGGGGGTGTGCTGTTGCAGGTTCTGCCGAAGGCGGCAACGGACGAAAAATTGGTGCAAACTTTAGAATCTAGAGTTGCTGAATTGTCGGGCTTTACGCCACTGCTGCGATCGGGCAAAACGCTGCACCAGATTCTCGAAGAGTTACTGGGAGATATGGGCCTGGAAATTTTCCCGGAAACTCAGATGGTGCGCTTTGACTGTGGCTGTTCGTTCGATCGAGTTTTGGGAGCTTTGAAAATGTTGGGCGAAGCCGAACTCCAAGACATGATTGAAAAAGATGGGGGGGCTGAGGCTACGTGCCATTTCTGCAACGAGGTTTACAAAGCTAATAGCGACCAACTTGCAGAACTGATCGGCGATTTGCGATCAAACTCCGGTTCTTGAGAGGATAATGTGTAATTGGCTCTATTGAGTGCGAGTTAGGGATGATGGCCTTGACCAATTGCCAATTACGCATTATCAATTACCTAATCACAAAATTTTGATTTTGGCGGTTTGGCGATCGGCTCTTGCAGTCTGGGGCCGACGGGAGTATGTAAAAGTGATGAATACATTTTATAGAGCAGTTGATAGCAGCGCTCGCAGTTTTTAAATAACTAACGCTGGCTGGTTGCTGTTTGTGGTGAGGATATGAGTCAAGATCGCAAAATACCAGGCCGTTGGTCTGCATCAGAATCCTTGGAGTCAACAAAGGATACTTCGTCGCTCGTGCGCTTACCAGCAAGGAAAAACCGGGCTGAACGACTTAAAGAACTCCGAGAGTTGGTTACTTCGGGAAAAATGCCGGGAGGGCATCTGGAACTACCGCCGAATTTGTCTGGGGAAAACTCGCAGCCGCCGGAGGAACACAATCCGTTTTGGCGGAAGTGGTCGAATAAGTGGCAGTTTTGGCTGGCGCTGAGTTTGATGCTATCGGTGGGTATGGGGTTTGTGGCAATTGCGTCTTTACTCAACCTGACCTCGCAGTCAAATTGCTCAAAGATTTTTTGGCCGACGGCTTCTGCTAACGACCGCTTTTTTTGTGCTCAAGAAGCAGCAAGCAAGCGGACGGCGGATGATTTGCTCAGGGCGATCGAATTAGTGAATGCTTTGCCACAAAACCATCCGCTGCGGCCGAGAATTAACACTCAAATCGATCGGTGGTCGGAGGATATTATTAGGCTGGGAAATGCTAGTTTCCAAGAAGGAAAGCTGGATGAGGCGATTGCGCTCGCTCGTAAGGTTCCTAAAAACGTTCCGGCTTACCCGAAGATGGAAAAGCAGATTGAAAAGTGGCAGTCGATATGGAGCGATGCAGAGAAAATTTACCGCACGGCGGAAGACCACTTGCGTCAGGAAGAGTGGCCGCTGGCTTTCAGCCAAGCTACTCTGCTTTTGGATTTGGGAAATACTTTCTGGGAATCGGCTAAGTACGAGGAATTGACTAAGCTAATTCAGACGACTCGGGCGGAGGGCAATAAGTTGCTAAAAGCCCGGAATACAGCCTCCGAGGGAGGTCTCGACAATCTGGTGACGGGGATTAAGCTGGCTCAGGGAATTGATCAAAACAGTTATTTGTATCAAGCTGCCAATAAGGCGATCGCGGAATTTAGCAAGAAAATTCTGGAGATCGCCCAAAAACGATTGCAAGCAGGGGATTGGCAGGAGGCGATGGCGATCGCTAACAAGATTCCGGAGTCGGCAAATTTAAGGGAACAAGTACAGGATTTTAATGAGTTGGCGAATGCTACTTCTCAGGCTTTGACTGGCTCTGTTGAGGGTTTCTCCAAGGCGATCGAGATTGCTCAAAAGTTGAACTCCGGCCGCCCTTTATACAAACAAGCTCAAGATTTAGTCGGTCGCTGGCAGCAAGAAATGGCTGATGTCAAAGTTTTGGATATGGCAAGCAGGCTGGCGGCGCCTGGTGGGGTAAATGATTTGAGGGCTGCGATCGCGCAATTGCAAACAGTCCCGGAATCAAATCCCCGCGCTTCGGAAGCTCGCCGTCAAATTAGCACCTTGAGCCGTCAAATCGAGCTGCTGGAAGACAGTCCGTATTTGCAAAGAGCGAACGATTTGGCGAGTATGGGGGATCCGAATGCTCTGGAAGCCGCCGTTGCTCAAGCTTCTCGGATCGGTAGAGGTAGGGCGCTTTACGTGGAAGCTCAAGCCAAAATTCAAGCTTGGATCGAGAGGAGACAGCGGCTTGTTGACCAGCCGTTTTTGGATAGAGCTCAGCAGCTAGCGGCGAGCGGCAATTTGGCAGGGGCAATTGAGATGGCGCGCCGGATTCGATCGGGACGGGTGCTTTATGAGGAAGCTCGATCGAACATTCGGACTTGGGAGGCTCAATTTCAGGGCGAGCAAGGTTTGCAGAGCGCCCGTCAGGCAGCCCGATCGGGGACTGCGGAGGCTCTGCAAACGGCAATTTCCCTGGCCCTTGAGGTGCCGGAGTCGAGTTCGCTCCGGTGGCAGGCGAGTGAGGCGATTGATGAGTGGAGCCAGCGGATTTTGGCGCTTGGTGTGGAACAGTCGTCGTCGGATCTGGCTGGGGCGATCGCAACTTTGAAGAAAATTCCCTCCGGCACTCGGGCTTTCGAGCAAGCTCGATCGCAAATCAAAGTTTGGGAGGAGTCGTTGAATCCTCCGGATGCTGAATCTCCCCCTCCCGAACCTCCGGAAACTGAGCCACCGAGCAGCTCTGGGAGTCGCTAGGTTAACTGGTTTGCCCAACATTGGGCGGGGGGTTTAAACCCTGAGAATTAGTGCTTGATTTGAGTTAAAACTCACATCAAGCATCATTCTCAATCAACTTCTAGGCGTGGGTTTACGAATAATCCTCACATGGCCAACAAATTAAATAAGCCCGCCCCCACCACACGATAAAACTCAGAAAATCTCTATTTAACGAACCGCGAAGACACGAAGGAAGAAAAGGAAGAGAAGAGAGACAAGAGAAAGAGTTCACAATTCGATACGAGGCTTGCTATAGCAGTTTTAAATTGGGTGAGGTACAGTTTAGCAATTACCTTTTTCCTAATTATCAATTACCAATTACCCTTTATTTTTAGATCAATTAAACATCCGCCGGATTCAGGTGCATCATTGCCCAAGTGGTGTAAGTGCCGATCGGACTCCAAAGTATGTAAGGCAGCAATAACAGAGCGGCTGGCTCCGAAACTGGCAACACACTTAAAGCTAGGAACACGCTTAAAATAGCGCCCGTTCCGCCGATTATTGTGCCGACTTTTAGGCTCCTAACTTTGCACATAACCGAGGTGTAAGACATAGTTACTATTTCTAAAAGCAGGTACAAACCCATTCTTAGCCAAGTCTCCTGAGTTCCTGGTTCTTTTTCCCAAACAATCACTGCTGACCAAGCTGCACAAATAAAAATTACTGTCCAAATTAGGGGAATTGCTCTTTCAAATACTAGCCATCTCGGACGCTGCAAGCGGTTGAACCATTGGATGTCGCTGGGCGGGATTATGTTAGTGGCTAGTGCTACTATCAAGGCGACGCCTCCAATTACCATCCAGGATTTAATCATTTTTTTACCTTGCACGAGGTTGACAGGTTCAATTGAGCATATATTATCTCTAATTTTGGCGGTCGCGCCATCTGTCCCTAGTTATATTAGGTTAGGTTGAGTTGCGAAATCCAACATTAGTTGAAAAGTAATTTAGACTTCGGGGAAACCTCAATTTATTTTCTTCAATTCCGATTCATAATATAAAAAATGTGACTCTTGCTCCCTCCCCTTGACAAGGGGAGGGTTCGGGTCGGCTTTTCAGTAAATTTGACCAGTAAATTGAACAAAAAGTCTCTTAGGCTTTCAAAAAAATCGGCGACTAGCCGAGCCGATGATGCTGTTCTAATTCTAAACTAGAGTCATCCTCTTTTTTGGGAACCAGAAGCGTATTTTCGCTGCTGGGCTGCAACACGGCTTTAATCACTTGGAGAAAACGGTTAGGCTTTTTAGTTTGACCGTTGAGAGTGCGGCGGTCTTTCACTTTTTGAGAAAGGTGTCGCATCACAGATAAATCGAGTTCATCTATGAAATGGTCTGCTATACGTTCTCCCATTAAATCAATAGCTTCAGCATACTGATCTGTAAGCGTTTCTATGGCATCGTATGCTTCGTCAGCAACTTGACTTGCTACTGTTTTATTTTGGTCGCCTGATGTCTGGGAATGGCTGCGGCGCCGATCTAAAAGACTTTGGTAGTCAGCAATGCTCATTCCCAAATTGTAAAGATGGTGGTGAGCATGATCCATCAAATCTACTTCACTGGGATAGAAGAAACCGCGAGTGCTGTTGATACCGTGCAGTTTGGCCCAACGCCGCAGATTTGTCTCATCTTGCAGTTGGTATCGCTCCAACATTTGAGCTGTGTTCAGCTCTACTTCTGGCGTAACTTTGAAATCGCTCATCGGTAAATCCTCGCTGGTGACTAAATAAATAAAATTGAAACTTAGAATCTGTGATGTGCGTACAGTCTGAAAATGATGATCAATCCTTTGACGGCATTCACGGAAGTCTTGCGGGCATTTGCTAGCTGTCGATCGTGCGATCGTTGGATCGAGTCAGAGGATTTCAGGGTAGGGTACTTTTGGGCTTTGTCTCGATCGCATCCGGGAGCAAGCACACTGGGTTAATAATATAGCGGATTTAAGGTTTCAACAACCGTTAAAAATAGTAAAGTTGGATTTTTAGGGTTGAATTATTAGTAATGTTGAGCTATAATATTCTCAATAACCGTGCAATTAGTAATTTTAGTAGTTGCAAACGAGATTCTTAGTATGCCTGTATACGATTATTTGTGTCCCGAAAACAACCAGCAGTTAGAAGTTTCGCACAGCATGAACCTGGAAGTTTCTACTTGGGGTCAACTGTGCGAGTTGGCTAAGTGCGAACCCGGAGAGACTCCCGCAGATGCTCCGGTACGTCGGCTGCTGAGCGCTCCGAGGTTGATGAAGCCGACATCCGACACCGATTATAAAAATTCGGGTTTCAGCAAGTACGTGAAGCGGGATGAAGGGGTTTATGAAAATGTCACGGCTAAGGATGGTGAAAGCCGTATTGTCAATCGAGATGGTAAGCCGATTAAAGACTGAGAATCCACAATAATCAAGTTTTCAGTTGAGTCAATTACACCTATTGGATAGGCACACGGCACTGCCGTGTCCTGTATTTCATCCGATTGACAACTGCTATATTATTCAGATTCTATTATTCCGATGCAGACGGAAACACAACGCTCAACCGGATATAATATTATTGACCAAACCAATCTTTCATTTTTTGTTTGGCTTGTTCTTTAGTATCAGCATTAATGTAGACGGAAACAGTAGCTATTGCCGCCAGCAATACTCCCAAATCGTCGGTAAATCCGATGCCGGCTAATATATCGGGAATGGCATCGACAGGAGATATAAAATACGTCAAAGCTCCAAATACAACTCCTTTTGCCCAAGCAGGCACGTTTGGGTTCTCAGCCGTATAGTAGAGAATCAAAGCTTTTTCAACTACTTCTCTTCCTGCGGTTAAAGCAAAGTTTTTAAGTTTAACCCAAAAACTTTCATCTGAATAGTTAATTTGGGGGTTGCTGAGGTTTGTTGTGGTTCCTTTCCTGTCGATTAAATCGAGAGGAATGCCTTTAGCTTTAAGCTGGGAAACAGCAGAATTGAAGGATGCTGATGCCTGATTTTTATTAGGGGCGGCATCCCGTATTTGTTTCATGTCTGCGATGAATTCCTGCATGGCTTGGATTTGCAAGTCAGAAATCGCCAGCAGTTTTTTTGCGGATTGGAGCGCCTCGCTTTCTGCGGGATGCAGCGTCTTATTTGCCCCAGCAATGTTAATTAAAAAATACATGACTCCCAAACGCAGCGGTTCTTTTGACTTGCTGAGTGTTTGCAAACAGTCGCTGAGTGATGGGGGACTAGCTGTGTAGGATTGGATTTGAGTCTTTGCAGAGTCAGAAAATTTATCTAAATTTATGGTTTTAAACAACAAATCTAGTTCGTCAATATCAACGGAACCATCGGTGGCTGCGATCGCAAACAAAGAACCATAAAAAGCTAAAAGTTCGCTTTCTGAGGAGGTGGCAAAAATATCTCTCTCGGACACGATGCTACTCCGATTGATAACGACGCTTTGCATTTTACCACAAAACTCAGCGCGCCATGATTTCAGAAACCGGCAATAATTTTAGAGAGCATGACACAATGGAGAATTTTTTATGAAAGTTGCGATCGTCGGCTGCGGCTATGTGGGTACTGCGACAGCCAAACATTTACGCGGCAAATCTGATTGTACCGTGACGGCGACAACTACCACGGCGACGCGAGTAGTTGAGTTGGAGGGTGTCGCGCAGGGGGTAGCCGTGCTCAAAGGAAATGACAAAGATGCGATCGCCTCTGTACTGCAAGAACAAGATGCTGTTATGCTGTGCGTCGGTGCTCCAAATTCTCAGGCTTATCGGGAGAGTTATTTAGATACTGCGACAACATTAGTATCGGTTTTACAGCAGATACCGACTGTAAAGCAGGTTATTTATACGGGTACTTATTCTGTGTATGGCGATCGCCAAGGTGAAGTGGTAAATGAAGAATCACCCGTCGCGCCGGCTAATCCAAACAGTGAAATTCTCGCAGAAACAGAACGGGTTTTATTAGCAGCATCTAGTCCCAATCTTCACGTCTGCATTCTCCGTTTGGGAGGAATTTACGGGCCGGGGCGAGAATTAGTTAAAATCTTTAGAGGCGCGGCTGGTAGCACTCGTCCCGGTAAGGGGGAAGATGCTACTAATTGGGTGCATCGGGATGATGTTGTTGGGGGGTTAACCTTTGCTTTGGAAAATCGATTGCAGGGAATTTACAATTTAGTCGGGGATGTGTCGCTATCCAGTGGTGAATTGCTCGATCGCATTTTTGAAGCTCATAATTTGCCTAAAGTTTCTTGGGATGGAAGTCCTAGCGTGCGGCCTTATAATGCGAGGGTGTCGAATCAAAAGATTAAGGCGGCTGGTTATCAGTTTCTTCATCCTGAGATTAGGGAGTTTTAGTTGGGCGATTCCCTTCGGGATAGCTTCGCTTCACGCTCTTTTTCTTTACCGCAGATGCAGGCGGATTGACGCGGATGAACGCGGATGAAGAAAGAGCGATCGCACTTCACTTATGTTGTGTTAAATATTATTTGATGACACCGCTAATTCTTTCTCTTCTTCCCAAGACAGTGATCTTTGAAGTTCTCCTGATACTATAAATGTTTGAGCTGCCAACAGTGCCGTCTCTAAATTTACACACATCCTGGCAGAATAATTACCTTCTTGTCCGCCGACAACTAGCTTTTCTATTGCATCTGGTTTTGAGGGATCTACTAAATTATGGAAGCTAACGTTATCAAAAGTTATGTTAACAATATATTTGCCGGATTCGCCGCCACCAATGCTCATATAACACTCGTCATCTGCACCCAAGGTAACTAAAGTTTTACTTTTCCCATCTAACTCGCGAATGGCTTGTTCTATTTGACTCCAAGTAGGACTTTCTATTAAATCACCTTCATCCTGGTTGCCAACCCAATTTTCTGCTGATAGGTTTAACACAAACATTATTGCCTCCTTCTATTTGGGGTGCGAGCGCTGTCTTCTTCATCCGCGTTCATCCGTGTTCATCTGCCTTCATCTGCGGTCAAAAAAAGAGCGATCGCTAAATTAAATAATTATCTCTATAGCGCTCCTGTGCCATTTGTCGTGCTTCCAATTCATTCCATTGCTGGATAGGTCGTAAAGTTTCTACAGTTGTCAATTCCTCTGGAATTGGTGTACCTATTATTTGATTGATTACTTCGGCTATTACCCGACAACAGCTTTGTGGCCAACAGACTACTTGCTCCTCAGCAAATCTAATGAGTATCCATCCTTTTTCTAAAAATAGTTGATGGCGCTGATTTTCTTGGACAAGCACTTCGTAATTTTTAGGCTCACCGCTTTCATAGTGATAAGGTTGATCAATTGTTATATCTATACGTAAATTTGTTAACTTATCAAAATAAGAAATTTCTATACAGTAAGGTTGATAGGAGTGGGATTTTTGGATGATTAAATTGTTATAAATTTTATCGGGGAATAATTGCTGTAAGTTCTTATAAAATTTACTTTCAACCCACTGAGACTTTGTACTGATAATTCTACCTTCAGGAGGGACGGTTTTTATGATAATGTCTTTAATTATCTGATAGGGATACTGTTTTATTTTTTCAGGTTTTTGGGATTCTGCTATCTGCCGTTTATGCTGAATCTCACACTTTTTCCATTCTGCTAACAAATCTTTATAATCGCGCATTTGTTGCTTGTATTGATTAATTGTTCGTAAGTAATACATTTGTTGTTGCCAGAAGTTCAAGGCAGTAACCAAAATGCCACCTACAGAAATATAGAAACTAATGATAATATTTCTACTGGCAATTAGACCAATAGTTGCAAAAGGAATAATTAATGGCAGAGATTTATAAAAAAACAAAAGTACATCAATTGGTTGGGGCTTATAACTAGGAGGTAAAGGTTTGGGTTCACTAAATTTCCATGTGAAGGGAACTGCATTCATAGCTTGAATAACAGGGTCGGGCATGAGGATAATAGGATATTGATTCATGTTTTTTAGTGGTTGTATTATTAAACTATAATACTCAACTATTTTCACGAGATATTCCGCTCGGCAAAGGCAAACAATGTTCTAACAAGGTGGGCAAATGCCCACCCTACCAAATTATCCCATAATCCCACCAAAAAAGTCGATCGTCTCTTTCAACGCTTTCACAAACACATCAATCTCCTCGCGAGTATTGTAAAAATACAAACTCGCCCGCGCCGTAGATGAAATATTCAAATAGCGGTGCAAAGCTTGCGTGCAGTGATGCCCGGAACGAATGGCGACTCCCTCCTGATCTAACAAGGTAGACAAGTCTTGAGGGTGAATTTCTCCGGCTGTAAATGCCGCCAAAGCTGCCCTACCTTCGCCGTTGCTGTCTGGTTGTGGCCCGTAAATTTTGATTTCGGGAATTTGCCGCAATTGTTGGAACATATAAGCATTCAATTCTGCTTCGCAAGCGTGAATCTTATCCATGCCAATGTTACTAAGATAATCGATTGCTGCACCAAGGGCGATCGCCTCTCCGATTGCAGGCGTGCCGGCCTCAAATTTGTGCGGCAAATCGGCATAAGTTGAATATTCTAAAAACACGTCAGCAATCATCTCGCCGCCGCCAAAAAACGGAGGCATTTCTCTCAGCAAGTCCAGTTTACCGTACAGAAAACCGATGCCGGTGGGAGCGCACATTTTGTGACCGGAAGCAACCAGCCAATCGCAATCTATTGCTTGCACGTCTACTATCATGTGCGGCACGCTTTGGCAAGCATCTATTAAAACTCTTGCGCCGAAACTATGGGCAATTTTGCAGATTTCTTTGACTGGACTGATGCAGCCCAAAGTATTAGAAACGTGAACGGTTGACACCAACTTAGTTTTATGGGAAATCAGGGTTTTAAACTGTTCCAAATCAAACTCGTTAGTTTCCGTTAACTCGACAAACTTCAGCACCGCACCGGTTCTTTGAGCCATCATTTGCCACGGAACGAGATTGCTGTGGTGTTCCATCACCGACAGGATAATTTCATCTCCGGCTTGCAAATTGCTCAAACCCCAAGAATAAGCAACCAAATTAATCGCTTCGGTGGCGTTGCGAGTGTAAACAATTTCTTGCCGCGACGCGGCGTTTATAAACGCCGCAACTTTGTCTCTCGCACCTTCGTAAGCATCAGTCGCTTTGGCGCTGAGAGTGTGGGCGCCGCGGTGCACGTTTGCATTGTATTGTCCGTAGTAATCACGCCAAGCGTTGAGTACAGCTAGGGGTTTTTGAGAAGTAGCTGCATTGTCTAAATAAACGAGCGGTTTGCCATTTACTTTTTCATTCAAAATTGGGAAGTCGCCGCGAACTTTTGAGGCAAGTGTTTTTTCTTGAATAAGTGTCATAAATTTCAGAAGTTAGTATTGTTGCTGATTATGGGCGGGGTAGAAGCCCACCTCATAGGAACATTTATTTTTGTGGAACAGGATTCGACGCTGTTGCTGATTCTGGGCGGGCTAGAAGCCCACCCCACAGGAACATTTATTTTTGTGGAACAGGCTTCGACGCTGTTGCTAATTCTTTTATCCTTGGATAGCCACGCAGGTAGAAAGCATTTTCGCCACACCTACAATTGGCAACAGATTGAGAATTTCGGCGGCAAAAGCATCGATTAGCAAATAGCGGCTTCTTTCTAAATCCAAACCGCGACTTTGCAAGTAGAAAAGTTCATCATCTTCTAATTGACTGACAGTTGCACCGTGGGAACATTTAACGTTGTCGGCAACAATTTCCAACTGCGGTTTAGTGTCTACGCGAGCTCTCGGCGACAGCAACAAGTTTCGGCTCAATTGTCCAGCATCTGTCAATTGTGCGGCTTTGCGAACGAAAACTTTGCCGTTAAATACAGCGCGAGCTTTGTTACCGACAATGCACTTGTGCAATTGGCGGCTTGTACCGTGAGGGTGATTAAAATCGATTAAACTGTGAGTGTCCGCCAACTGTTCCCCAAAGGCTACGCTTAAGCCGTTTAAAGTTGTTTCAGTGGCTTCGCCGCGCTGAAATACTTCTAAATTGTGCCGTGATATTTTGCCTCCCAAGCTGATAGCATGGCAAGTGTAACGGCTATTACGAGATTGCTCGATCGCACTTTTGCCGATATGAACAACTTCCCCACCTTCCCGCTGCAGCCGAACGTGATTCACAGTGGCGTTTTCGCCGACAACAACATCGGTTACAGCATTCGTAAATGCAGAGACATTACCGATAGTTGCGTAATCCTCAACCAGCGTCACATTGCTTCCAGGCTCAGCTATGACCAAGCAGTGCGGCTGGGACATCGTGGGAGATGCACCAGGCGCTGTCAGGAACAGCAAGTGAATCGGAAGGTCGATCGACATATTGGCCGGCACGAACACCACCGCAGAATCCGCCAAACCCGCAGTATTCAGCGCCGTAAACACCTCGGTTTGCTGTCTGTGCTTGCTCAAAACATCGCTGATGCGCCCTTGATATTTTTCGGGCACATTAGATAGATTACCTGCGTAAAAGTCGAGCGGCAAATTCGGCAAATTCGGCAAATTCACCGTTGACAAATCCGGCGCATAAAACCCGTTGACAAACACCAATCTTAATGGTAAATCGGCCTTGTTTTTCACTGGCATAATGATATCAGCCAGCTTAACTTTTGACTGATTGCTCTGGGGTATATGAAAAGGAATTTGCAACACCGGCGACAAATCAGTAAAGCGCCATTCTTCATCCCTCACCGTCGGAAAACTCGAAGCAAGCACGTATTCCGTCGCCGAATCCCGCAAATCCTGCAAGCCGTAAGCCGCACTTTTGCTATTAGCAGCCTCCAACTTGCTGCACTGATTCACCAAATCAGTCAAAAACATTTCCCTACTAGCAACTTGCGTATTTATCATCGCGCGCCTACTCCTGCTGCTTCCTCTTCCACAACCCAGTCATAACCGCGCTCTTCCAATTCCAGCGCCAACTCTTTCGGACCAGTCAAGATAATTCTGCCCGCTTCCATGACGTGAATAAAATCAGGAATAATGTAATTCAGCAACCGCTGATAGTGAGTAATCACCAACATCGAATTTTCAGCATTTGACAACTGATTCACACCGCCGGCGACAATCTTGAGAGCGTCGATATCCAAACCCGAATCAGTCTCGTCCAAAATAGCTAACTTCGGTTCCAACAACGCCATTTGCAAAATTTCATTTCGCTTTTTCTCGCCGCCGGAAAAACCCTCATTTACGCTGCGGCCTAAAAAAGAATCATTCATCTTGACAATATCCAGCTTGTCCTCGATTAAATCTTGGAAATCAAAAGCATCCAATTCTTCCAATCCGCGATGTTTGCGGTGAGAATTGTAAGCCACGCGCAAGAAATCCAGATTGCTAACGCCGGGAATTTCTAAAGGATATTGGAACGCTAGGAACACGCCAGCCAGAGAGCGTTCTTCTGGCGGTAATGCCAGCAAATTTTGACCCAGAAAAGTAACTTCTCCGCCCGTTACCGTATAAGCAGGATGACCCGCTAATATTTTGGATAAAGTGCTTTTTCCCGAACCGTTGGGGCCCATAATCGCGTGAATTTCACCCGATTTAATTTCCAGATTCAAACCCTTAAGGATTTGGGTATCTTCCACATTCGCAGTTAAATCGCGGACGGATAGCACCACTTGACTATTTTCTACAATCATCTATTTTTGTCCTTTTCCTCAATGCACTTTACAGTTTTTTTTCTCGTTTCTAGGCTCTGGCTATTGCTAACCACTTAACGTTAAACCTACCGTCTCTCTTGTTTGTATCGAAGTCTCGCTCCCCCCTAACCCCCCTTAATAAGGGGGGGACAAGAGTGTTCTCAAAGTCCCCCTTAATAAGGGGGGGACAAGAGTGTTCTCAAAGTCCCCCTTAATAAGGAAGGGGGGACACAAGAAGTATTCTCAAAGTCCCCCTTCTTAAGGGGGATTTAGGGGGAGCTAGACTCGAATAAAAGCGACATTTTTTATGGGTTGCAGTCTTAAGTTGTCAGCAATAAACTCGGCCTGGTAACGAGGGTAAATTATCCGACACTTCCTTCGAGCTTCAGACTCAACAGCTTATCAGCTTCCGCCGCAAATTCCATCGGTAACTGATTGAAAACATCTTTACAGAAACCGCTAATCATCATCGAAATAGCATTTTCTGCGGAAATTCCCCGCTGTGCGAAGAAGAACAATTGCTCTTCCCCAATCTTAGAAGTCGAAGCTTCGTGTTCCACTTTAGCTGTATGGTTCTGCACTTGAATATAAGGGAAAGTATTCGCTTGAGCGTTATCCCCAATCAGCATGGAATCGCACTGAGAGTAATTACGAGAGCCTTTAGCATTCGGCCCCATTTTCACCAAACCGCGATAGCTGTTGGATGAATTTCCCGCCGAAATTCCCTTAGAAATAATCGTGCTGCGAGTGTTTTTGCCAACGTGGATCATTTTGGTGCCGGTGTCAGCTTGCTGTTTGTTGTTTGTCAGCGCTACCGAGTAGAATTCGCCTACCGAGTTGTCGCCGACTAACACGCAACTGGGATATTTCCAAGTAATCGCGGAACCAGTTTCTACTTGTGTCCAAGAAATCTTAGAATTGACTCCTTGACACAAACCGCGTTTCGTCACGAAGTTGTAAATGCCGCCTTTGCCGTTGGCGTCGCCAGCGTACCAGTTTTGCACTGTGGAGTATTTGATGTCGGCATTGTCCATTGTTACCAATTCCACGACGGCGGCGTGCAGTTGATTTGTGTCAAACATCGGGGCGGTGCAGCCTTCTAGGTAAGACACAGAACTGTTTTCTTCTGCAACAATTAGTGTGCGCTCGAACTGGCCGGAATCTCCGTTGTTGATGCGGAAATAGGTTGACAATTCCATCGGGCATTTTACGCCTTTGGGAATATAAACAAAGGAACCGTCGCTGAAGACGGCAGAGTTGAGGGCTGCGAAAAAGTTATCGCCGACTGGTACGACGCTGCCGAGATATTTTTCTATTAATTCGGGATAATCTTTGACGGCTTCTGAAATGGAACAGAAAATAACACCATCTTTGGCTAACTTTTCTCTAAATGTTGTGGCAATTGAAACGCTGTCGAAAACGGCATCGACGGCAACATTTCCGAGCCGTTTTTGTTCGGAGAGGGGAATGCCGAGTTTCTCGAAGGTTTCGAGCAGTGTCGGGTCTACTTCGTCCAAACTGTTGAGCTTTTTGGGCTTTTGTTTGGGGGCGGAATAGTAGATAATTTGTTGGTAGTCGATCGCGGGATAGTTGACGTGGGGCCAGGTGGGCTCGGTCATTGTCAGCCACTTCCGGTATGCTTTGAGGCGGAATTGCAGCATGAATTCCGGTTCGTTTTTCTTGGAGGAAATCAGGCGCACTACATCTTCGCTCAAGCCGCGGGGGATGGTGTCTGATTCGATGTCGGTGACGAAACCGTATTTGTAGGGTTGGTTGACTAAGGTTTTGACTGTGGTAGAACTCATTATTTTGCGTGTTCAGTGTTCTAGATAATGCTCTCTGGATGGCAGACGGGGCAATGCCTGTCTGGGCTTGAGCGAGTTCTGCAGGACTGCTCTGGGAAGTTAAACAACAATTTTGTTGCTTTACTATATTTTAAGCTACATTAACAATAGTGATATTGTCAAAGTCAAATTAATAATTTTTTGTGAAGATGATGGAGACTACTCAGCAGACTTCCACGAAACAAGACATCCTGCAATATTTGCTTAAGGGGGATAAAGGGACGGCTCTTGAGTTGGCGGAGTGTTTGGATATCAGCCCGCAGGCGATTCGCCGTCATTTGAAGGATTTGGAGGCGGAGGGGCTGATTCAGTATCAGTCGGTTCAGGCTGGGATGGGGCGACCGCAGCACATTTATGAGCTTACCAGTTTGGGGCGCGATCGATTCCCGAACCGTTACGGCGATTTTGCAGTCTCTTTCTTGGATACTTTGGCGGAAACTGTCGGCCGCGAGCAAGTGATTAGTATCCTGCGAAAACAGTGGCAGCGCAAGGCTACGGACTATCGCAGGCTGGTGGGTGCGGGTTCGCTGCAAGAGAGGGTGACTAAGTTGGTGGAACTCCGCAGGGCTGAAGGTTATATGGCTGAGTGTTATCCTGTAGAATCTGTAGAGGTTGGGATGTGCGATCGCGACGTTAAGGGCGATCGATTTGTGTTGATGGAACACAACTGCGCGATTTCTAATGTTGCTGAAACTTTTCCGAGTGTGTGTGGCAATGAGTTGGAAATGTTTGCGGCGGTTTTGCCGGATTGTATTGTGGAGCGGACTCACTGGATTATTGATGGGGAACACCGCTGTGGTTATTTGATTGCAAGAAGGAAGGAAGAAGTTCGGCAACGGATTTTCTAACGGATTTAACGGATGTAACGGATGAAAGTTCGGCAACGGATGAGTGTAACGGATGTCACGGATGTCAGGGATTACCAATTACCGATTAGCAATTACCAATTTTTAATATATGGAACCGCTAGCAAATTTTTTAAAGCCGGAAGAGTGTGCCGAAGTTGATATGGCGCTGCTGTCGTCGAAGGAGAAGTTTTCGGCGCGGGTGGCAATTTATGCTTTGAGGGTGCTGAAGCAAATTTCTGGGGAGACTGGTTTGCCGGTGGCTGAGGTGACTAATGGGCAGGTGATGGATTGGATTAAGAATGATGAGAGTATTAAAGGGTCGATCGAACTTGATGCGAGTTTTGAAAACTTTTTTACGAATTTGGTGGTGGCGTCTTTGCGGCCTTTGAGGCAAATTGCGACAGAAACCGAGATCCCAATCGAACAATTAACAGTTAAGCAGGTCGTGGCGTGGTTTGTAAAGGACGGGAAGATTCGCAGAGAACAGGGAACCGAGGCGGCTTTTTTGGACTTGTGACTTAAAGGTCGATCTGCCGCACCCCCAAACCCGACCTCAAACCCCGATAATTCCAGCGGTTTCGGGCGAGGGAAAAAAACTTTTGGCAAAGGGGTTGACAGACAGGGGAAAACTTGATAAGGTAATTAAGTCGAGCGAAAGAGATGCAACGCATCTGACTTAACGCAGACACAGGATAAAAAGTTTTCAAAGCTTTCCTGGTGCTTATGATGTAATGGAACCACTCCGATCCATCCCGAACTCGGTTGTTAAACGTTGCTATGGCGAAGATACTCGGCGGGTCACTGCCCGGTAAAATAGCTCAGTGCCAGGTTAATAATAAACTAAAGCTCTTTTCCCGCAACAACGGAAAAGGGCTTTAGTTTTTTTGGTGAATTATTACTCATCTACACAACAGCAAGTCTTGGGCCCGCAGGATGCTTAAGCGCTATTTCCCACAAGAATTGTTGAAGATGTCTTTGGTGCCAGTTTTGTAGAAATCTCAATAT
>NZ_JAUBSA010000094.1:0-17656 GCF_036702115.1 Microcoleus sp. LAD1_D5
TTTGGTTTGTAAGGCAATTATCTATGTATATCTTGCCTTACAGATTTTTTTTTGCTCACTTTTTCAGTGCCATTGGATTATAGTCGTCACCACGAGGGTTTGTAGTTCCTCGACTTCAGGTGCCCTTGATACTGACTCTTACGTAAGAAACTTGGAGGGTTTCTTGATATTTACTAGCTGACGCTTTACTGTGCCTGCTGAAGTTTGAGAGCGAGTCTGTTTAAACTTACATCTTGCACCATTCTCGCTTAACAGGCTTTCCGGCCTGTTCCACAAAGAATTAATTTCTTGTGGGGAGTAGGGGTTGGGCAGGAGAGCCCGCCCATAAAAGTCTTATTGAGAATGGTGCAACATCTCAATTTAAAGATACAAGGGGGGTTTAGCCACCAAAATAGACAACCCGCACAAAACCTCCGAACAAAACCAGCCCCCTCAAATCAGAAACCAAATATTTGCGCCAATTCTGATTTAATTATATTGCTATAGCAACCGCGTTTGATATTTATGAGGTTTTCAATGGCTGAAACTAATTCGGTAGATTCCTGCGGAAGGGGAGCCTATTAATGATAGGAAAAATCTTGTTTTGGTAGGCGATCGGGATAATTGCACGCACAAGTAGAGGAAAAGCCCAACTAATCTACTCCCTGCTTCCTTCTTTCCGAAATAACTAAAGTCTTCTATCTTCGAGAGCTAAAGCTTTCTTCCTTATGCTATATAATGACCAAAGCGTTGAATATTTTTGCAGTGACAAAAACTACTAACAAAAAAGACGGCAAATCCTCTAAATATCCCTTTGACGGTCTATCTTTAGACGATCGCAATCCCGACTTCATTAAGCTTCTGTTGCCAATCTGGGAATGGCTGTACCGCTACTATTTTCGCGTAGAAAGCGACGGCTGGCATCACGTCCCCGCGAGCGGAAAAATGCTCGTTGTCGGTTCTCACAACGGGGGAATAGCCGCTCCCGATATGTTTATGTTCCTATACGAATGGTTCCGCAGGTACGGAACCGAACGCTTGGCCTACGGATTGATGCACCCCACGGTTTGGGAAGTTTCTCCTGATATTGCTAGCATGGCGGTTCAGTGTGGTGCCCTCAAGGCACATCCGAAAATGGCGATCGCAGCTTTGCGTAAAAATGCCCCAGTTCTCGTCTATCCGGGCGGCGCCCAAGATGTTTTTCGCCCCCATCATTTGCGCCATCAAATATACTTTGCGGGGCGCAAGGGATTTATTAAATTAGCATTGCGAGAAGAAGTGCCAATTGTACCAATTATCTCGCACGGTGCCCACGATACTTTGATAGTTTTGGCAGATTTGTACGAAGAAGCAAAGAAATTGCATGAATTGGGGATGCCGTGGCTATTTGGCATCGATCCAGTGGTATTGCCGGTGTATTTGGGATTGCCTTGGGGATTGAGTATTGGGCCTTTGCCAAACCTGCCTTTACCCGTGCAAATTCGGACTCGCGTGTGCGAACCGATTGTATTTGAGAAGTACGGTTCGGAGGCGGCGCGCGATCGCGATTATGTTGATGCTTGTTTCGATCGAGTTACCGCCCAAATGCAAAAACAATTAGATTGTTTGGTGGGCAATTGAGAATTGCACAAGTCTATATTATTCTAGGCAGCAGAAATTGATTGTTTTTACGACAATATAGCGTGAAGCGCGAGGGATATGAGTAAAAAAACAGGTTTCTTGAGTCCTGTGGGTAAGTCGTGACTACAAACATTTTTTGAAATCAATCCATTAGGTTTATTTCAAAAGCCTAAAATTGCGGTAGTAAATCGGATTTCACCCATCTTAATTACGTGAAATACCCGAAAACCGCAGTCGCCAAAGTGATCCTTTTTATCATGCAGGTTGTAGCGGACATCATATCAGGTTAAATCAACGCAGATGAATAGGATTTCATCTGCCTTTATCTTCCTTACTCGGCGGGGAAAAAATAGAATTGGCAAAACTAACCGGATTCTGTATAAACTCTCGAGCTTAATTCTCCTTTCTGCCGAACGGTGACTAATTGCCCGATCGCCTTCAGCGCAATACTGGGAGAAAAAAGTATAGCCGGCGACTCAATCATGTGCAGAACTTCCAAAAATGCTTGACAAACTTTAGCATCTCCGACCAGCACTTTTAACACTAGATCCATGTAATCAATAATCAGCCGCGTGCCCAAATTTGGTTTCGCACCTGTACTTCCCCGATAGCGGGAATCCTGACTGATGGCAAACGTCCAAGGGATAGTATGTAATTTTGCTAGTTTTTGTTGAAATTGTCGAGAGAAACCTTTTAAATCGCCTTCGGGATACCGCTCTCTTTGCTTTTGCAAACATTCATCTAGCATCTGAGCATCCAGTGCAGCAACGGTCATTCCCTGGCCATAAACCGGGTTGAAAGCGCAAACTGCATGACCGATAATTATTAAGTTTTCAGGGTAACGACGGAGGCGATCGTAGTGGCGTAAACGGTTTTCTGTACCTCGATAACTATAAACAGGTGTGAGGGCTTCTGCGTCTTTAATCGCATGATAAATTGTCGGGGTTGGCAGACTGCGTGCAAATTCTAGAAAACCTGCTTCGTCTGTGGGAGGATAATCCCGATCGCCCCCGGCGACAGTCACCAGCCAGCGATTGCCTTCGATCGGAAAAATTGCACCGCCACGGGTGCGAAATGGCGGTGCTGTTGACACAAAGACTGGCGCTGTGTCTGACAATTTACCCCTGCATTCATAGATGCGGGTGGCATAGCCGACACAAGCATTGATAACGGTTTCTTGCGGAGGTTCATAGCCCAAACTTTTCAACCATTGAGGTGTTTTGGAAACTTTGCCACCAGCATCGACTACTAAATCTGCATACAAATTCTCTGCATGGATGTTAGCCTGGTTGTGGCGATCGCGAAAACGCACCGATACGCCAGCAACCTCCGCACGCGAGGCATTCGTCAGCAACCCCGTTACTGTGCCTCCTTCGAGGAAATGCACGTTCGTATTTTCAGCCAAGCGGCGGCGAATGTGCCAATCCAGTAAATCCCGACTGAACATAATTAAATCATTTAGATCCGGGCTAAATTGCGGAGCCCAACCCGCCGGACTAAACCACCCGATCGACCTTGGATCTAAAGTAGGAGCACCAGCAGCTATCAGTTCGTTTTCCCAGCCGGGAAAAAACTGTTCTAGGATGATTTTCCCCCGATTTAAAAGGATGTGAAGGTGACGAGATTGAGGAATACCGGGGCGAGGTACGGGTTGTTCAGGAAAAAAATCTCGTTCAACAATACTAACTCGGTCGAAGTGTTTTGCTAATACTCTAGAGGCCAACAGTCCTGCTAAACTGCTGCCAATAATAATTGCATGACTTTCTCGCTGCACGATCGAATTCCTTGAAAGCTAATTTGCTATGGCATTGGTAGATAAATTGTTAACAATTTGTCTGGGCTTCTGTGCTGACTCTTTATATCCCTCTACCCAAGATTTTCCTCTGCGATTATTTTAATCCGACTTACCATTACTATCATCTATATCGGGTGCGCCCCAGCGCGCTTTACTCATAACTGAGAACTAACAACTTCACAACTGCCAACTTACTTAGCACAAACAGCCCTAAATAGACAGCCTACCGCAGACATATTTCTACACTTCCAACTGTAGGGGGATGTTTTAGCTCGACAATAAGGCGATGATTGCCATTGGGGGCATGAGTCTAAAACTATATACTGGTAAACTCGCGCCAATGAGCGCGCGCACCCACTCCTTAACGAGGAATATACTATGTATCAAAATTTGCCAATAAATCCACAACTGTATAACATCGGGTTCTGGCTGGCCCAAGTGCCAGTAGAGCAGACTACTACAAACACAGCAGAAGACGCAGCACTCCTCTATTCCGGGCCGCAATTTTTTATCGCCTTGATAGCTGGAGTCGTACTCGCCTGCGCTTTCCAACTCTTGCTAACAAATTTATCAGTAGCCGCGGGCCTTTCCTACATGGGACAATCCCATGACGACGACAGCCACCACTCGGATAGTGGCAGCCCCCCAGTCCGCCATATCGGCCGAAAGGTAGGTACTTGGACGCTAATCACCGTCACCATCGCTTTATTCTTCGCTTGCTTGCTAGCAGTTAAGCTGAGCTTGATTAGCAGTCCCGGTTTAGGTGCGATTGTCGGTTTAGTCGTGTGGGCAACCTATTTCTCAATGCTTGTCTGGGTGAGTTCCACTACCGTCGGTTCCCTGATCGGTTCCGTCGTCAACACCGCCACATCAGGTTTCCAAGCCATTGTCGGCACCGCAGCCTCGGCTATTGGCGCAAAGGCAGCCAGCAACCAAGTCGTCGCCACAGCGAAAGCAGCAGCAGCAGCAGTGGGCCATGAACTGGGTAGCGCGATCGACCCCACCAGCTTGCGCGAAAACGTCGAAGACTACATCCAAAGCCTCAAACCGCCAGAATTAGACATCAAAGGGATGCGTAGCGAGTTTGAAAAATTGCTTAATGATCCGCAACTAAAAACCATTGCAGCCGAAAATTTGCCGAATCTCGATCGGCAAACTCTCGTAGATTTAGTAAGTTCGCGATCGGACTTATCAAAACGCGACGTAAACCGGATTGTAGACCAACTTCAAGATGCTTGGAAACAAGTAGGAAAACAAGGGCAGCAATCAGACGGCATAGCCCAATTAGTAGACTATCTCAAATCTGCAAAATCGGGAGATTTGGTCTCAGATACATTGGCAAGTAGGGTAGAAAAAGCCCTTAGCAATCTGGGCGGTGGTCAAAATTCGGGACAAAGCCCGACCATGATGAACCAAGCAACGACAATGGCAGTCAATGCTTTAATGGGAATAGTATTGGGTCGCACGGATATGTCCGACTTCGATGTTGAAAAAGTAGTCGGTCAGCTTAAAGCAGCTAAAGACAAAGTTAGCCAGCAAACTGATAAAGTTACCGCTCAAGTTAAAGGCGAACCCGTAACTTACAGCCCAATTCGTGCCGACGTAGAAAACTACCTACTCAACACTTATTCGTGGCAGATGAATCCGCAAGCGATCGAGCGCGAATTTCGTGACGTGCTCTACGATCCTACAGCCGATCCAGGAACAGTGCGCCGCGAATTAGAAAAACTCAAACAGGCAAATTTTGAGGAAACTCTGGCCAGTCGAGGCGTTTTTACCCAAGACAAAATTAAAGAAATTGCCCAGGAATTAGAAGCAATTAGACAGCGCGTTTTACAAACCGTAATCTTTGCTGAGGAGCAAGAAAAAGCTCGCGATTTGCAGTGGCGACTGGAAACTTATTTGAAGCTGACGCCGAAAGAGGAACTGACTGCAGCCGGTATCGGGAGCGATTTCAAAAAAATCTTAGAGGATTCCGACGCTAGTTACGAACAGTTGCGCGATCGGCTTTCTCCTTACACCCGCGACAGTTTTGTGCAAATTCTCAGAGGTCGCGAAAACTTCGGATTTCAGGAAGTAGAACAGATTGTTCAAGAGTTAGAAAAGACACGAGATGTAGTTTTAGCAGATTCTAAAGGTCTGCAAGAAGCAGCGCAAGTTCGACTAGACAACCAGTGGCAAAGAGTGCAAGAATACTTGAAGTCTACGGGCAAAGAAGAACTTAATCCCGAAGGCATCAAGCGCGATTTGAAAACGCTGCTGGACAACCCGGAAGCGGGAATGTGGGCGCTGAGAGCTAGAGCTTCTAAGTTCGATCGCCAAACTTTGGTAAAATTGCTATCTCAGCGGAAAGACCTCAGCGAAGACCAAGTAAATCAGCTTCTCGACAGCACCGAAGAAAATTGGCACAGCGCGCTGCATGCGCCGCAAAAGTTGGCCGAAAAAGCTAAGGATCAGTACGACAATACCACTACCGCCCTTGCAGATTACCTGCGTAATACTGGCAAATCAGAACTCAATCCTGAAGGGATTCAGCGGGATTTGACAAAACTGCTGCAAAATCCCAAAGAAGGAGCTTTAGCGCTGCGGGGCCGCCTGTCTCAAGTCGATCGCGATACTTTGGTAAAACTGCTTTCTCAGAGACAAGATTTGAGCGAGGAACAAGTCAATCAAATTATCAACCAAGTGCAGGAAACCCTGGGATCGATTGTGAAAGCGCCGCGCCGTTTGGCAAAGCGGATGCAAAGCCAAGTGCACGATTTTCAGAGCGTTTTAGAAGATTATTTGCGTAATACAGGCAAGGATGAATTAAATCCCGAAGCCATCAAGCGCGACTTGCAACTGCTGCTGCATGACCCGAAAGTCGGCGCTTACAGTTTGGGCGAGCGCTTGTCACACCTCGATCGAGCTACAGTTGTTTCTCTGCTGTCTCAGCGGCCGGATATTTCTGAAGCAGAAGCCAATCGTATTGTCGATGGAATTTTGTCGGTGCGCGACGAGTTCGCAATGCAAATTCAGAAAATACAGGAGGGTATTCAGTCGGTAATTGACGGGGTTCTCGGAAAAATTCGGGATTACCTCAATTCGCTCGATCGCCCTGAACTCAACTACGAAGGAATCACGCGGGACGTGCGGAAGTTATTTGACGATCCGCAAGCCGGATTTGATGCTTTGCGCGATCGGCTGGGTCATTTCAACCGCGATACTTTAGTAGCACTAATGAGTTCTCGCGAGGACATTTCCGAAGCAGATGCTAACCGCTTGATCGACCAAATTGAAAGAAGCCGGAACAGCGTCTTGCAAAGAGCAGAACGCTTGCAGCAAGAGGCGCAGCTTCGCCTCGAAAGCATCAAATTACAAGCAGAAAAACAAGCCGAAGAAACCCGGAAAGCAGCAGAAGTTGCCTCTTGGTGGCTGTTTTTCACCGCTCTTACTTCGGCGGCAGCAGCAGCCGGCGCCGGTGCTTTAGCCGTCATCCGATAAACAAGACTCAAGTTGCGATCGGATTGCATATAGTGCCTGATGTGAGTTTCTACTGACATCAGGCACTAATGTTAGTAAAGGATTTGAGCGGGGAGTGGGAACGGGTTTTTATTAATTTGTTGGTACTGTTGAATAATGTTATGGTAAACCAGTTACTACCCGTTTTTTGAGGCTGGTGCCAACGGTGAATTTATACATTTTAATTAGCAGTTTTGATTAATTTAAAATAGAAAAGTGAAAAGCCGATTTTATTGATTGTTGTATATTTTATTTGCAGATGTAATAAATAAAAAGTCGCCGGATATTCATTGCCTCTCCTATCACAAGTTTTGAACGGGGTTCAGGCTTGCAGGCTGGATTTGCTTTTCGGCAGATTCTACAACTGTTGCAAGGATTACTGAAGAATGACAAAAATCAAAACAGTTATTGGAGTGAAAACCTTTTGGCAAAGCAAACTTCGCGCGCCAGTTCCCTCTCTCCTCAATATTTTTTAGGTACAATAATAGTGAGGGTTCTCCACCCAGCACGCCTGTTATATCAACCGCCCGCCTCCCTGGCTGCGTCAGTATCAAACGCAAACTGTTTTGAGTTCGATCGGCGGTTTATTTTGAAGATGCCGATCGTCAGATTATAAATTGTAGGTCATAGGTTGTGCATAATAGGGAACTAAAGCTGTGAAAATACTACACTGACTGTGGGGGGCAACATACCGGATACCTTGGAAATACCAAGGGCTTTGCCCACTCACCCCAGAACAGTCCAAACACGCAGGCCCTGCGATCGCCAATGCTAAACAACCTACGTCTCAAACCTCTCCTGGCTAGTTGCCTAGTAGCACCGTGAGGAGGGCGACGCCATGCAACTCCGAAAAAAAACACTATTAATCATCGGTGCAGCGCTGATCAGCCTGATTGTGGTTCTCTATGCCACTGCATCAACTATTTTGCTGCATGATTTTCACAACCTGGAGGCACAGTACGTCCGCCAGGATGTCGCACGGGCTTTGGACGCCTTAGATGATGACTTGTCGAATTTAGACACCAGCGCCCAAGATTACGCCGAGTGGGACGATACTTACTCTTTCGTCGAAACACGAAACGAAAATTTTGTCAAGTCAAATTTCGTGGATTCGACATTTATTTACTTGAGACTAAACTTATTGGTGTTGCTTGACTCCAACGGTAAGACGATTTTCAGTAAAGGTTTCGACCTGAAATCCAAAACCGAAATCCCGATTCCCGAAAGCTTAAAACAGCAATTGACCGAGGCACTAATAGACTCATCGACAGTCCCTGGCGATCGCTCCGGCCCCAACAAAACAGGCGTCCTCACCCTGCCAGAAGCCAGACTGCTGATTGCCGCCAAGCCCATCTTCAACAGCAACGCCCAAGGCCCGTCGCGGGGGACACTGATCTTGGGACGCTACCTCGACAGCAGCGAAATCGGTTTGCTTTCAGAACTGACTCACCTGTCAGTGGATTTTAGATTGCCGAGTTTAGATTTTAAAGTTGGAGCCGCGAACTACTCCGGGCACAGCGCCAAGGCGCTGGCTCGATCGAGGCAGGAGTTGGAAAATGTCAAACTCAAAATTTCCAACCTCAAATCAGTAGAAATTTTAGTCGAGCCACTCAGCGACAGCTTAGTCGCAGGATACGCCCTGATTCGCGACATCCACGGCAACCTAGCGCTGCTGCTGCGAGTAGAGACAGATCGCATCATCTACGGCCAAGGTCAGGCTACCTTGGAGCTGTTTACCTTATCAATACTGGCAGTAGGTTTAATATTTAGCGCGATCACCCTGCTGTTGCTAGAAAAATTAGTCTTAGCGAGATTGGCTTCCTTGAGCACCAGCGTCAGCAACATCGCAGCTAGCGGCGACCCAGACTTGCGCGTTCATATGGCCGGAGCAGATGAACTCGCAAGCTTGGCCGACGGCATCAACCGAATGCTAGAAGCATTGGGAAATTCTCAAGTCGAACGTAATGAAAGCGAAGACCGCTATCGGTTGATGGCCGAAAACTCAACCGACATGATCACCAGACACGACCCCAAAGGCGTGTTTATTTACGTCTCGCCCGCCAGCCGGGCTTTGCTGGGATACGAACCTTCGGAACTCATCGGCCACGTCCCCAACGATTATTTTCACCCCGACGATTTAGAAACCATTGCCAAAGCTCACTGGAAAGTCCTGGCCCTTCCGGTGACTTACACCGTCAGCTACCGCATACGGCGCAAAGACGGCAAATACATTTGGTTTGAAACCACCGGCCGCACGATCAGCGATCCCCAAACCGGCGAAGTGCAAGAAATTATCGGCATTTCCCGCGACATCAGCGTGCGGAAGCAAACAGAACAAGAACTGCGAGAAAGCGAAGCTGCAATCAAAGCTTTGTACCAAGTGACTTCGGCTCCCCGTACAGACCCGCTCAACCACCTCTCTACCTTTGATTTGCGCCTCCAAGAACTGCTGGCAATGGGATGTCGGCATTTAGGCCTGTCCGTGGGAATTTTGTCCTGCATTCAAGGCGACAACTATCAAATAATGGCTGTGGAGTGTCCCGACGGGTCGATCGTCAAAGACCAAATTTATGATCTGGAAAAAACTTTCTGCGTCGCTACGGCAATGGCAAAAGAACCGATCTACTTTGAGTCGGTGAGATTTTCGGGTTTGTCCTTCAATAGGGACGATCAAGCTTTCCCAATCGAAGCTTACATGGGCATTCCCGTCACGGTGGGAGGGGAAGTTTACGGTACTCTGTGCTTCTTTTCTCCGACTTCTGTAACAGAACCGTTCCGAGTTGTAGACAGAGAGTTGGTGAAACTGATGGCTCAGTGGGTGGGAAGCGAACTCGAACGTCAGCAAACAGACGTAGATTTGGCAAAAGCTCGCGATCAAGCACTGGCGGCTACTAGAGCCAAAAGCGAATTTTTAGCCACCATGAGCCACGAAATTCGCACTCCGATGAATGGAGTCATCGGCATGACGGGTTTGCTACTGGATACCCCCTTAACTCGCGAACAGCGCGATTTTGTAGAAACTATCCGCAGCAGCGGCGATGCCTTGCTGACGCTGATCAACGATATTCTAGATTTCTCGAAAATAGAGTCGGGCAAATTGGACTTGGAGGAACATCCGTTTGACATCCGCACTTGTATTGAGGAATCTCTAGACTTGGTAGCTGCCAAGGTGGCAGAAAAACAACTGGAAGTGGGTTACTTGATTGATCGTGCAGTACCGGCAACGGCGATCGGCGATAGCACCCGCTTGAGGCAAATTTTAATCAACTTACTCAGTAATGCTGTTAAATTTACCGACGCTGGAGAAGTGGTGGTTTCGGTAACTGCAAAAAAGATTTCAGTGCCGGCGGCTAACGCTAAAGAACCGCCATTAATTGCTGGCGAACCCGTAGCAATTAACCCAGCATACGAAATACATTTTGCGGTCAAAGATACCGGTATCGGCATTCCGAGCGATCGCATGGATCGGCTATTTAAATCTTTCAGCCAGGTTGATTCTTCAACGAGCCGGCAGTACGGCGGTACCGGACTGGGTTTGGCAATTAGCAAGCGTTTGGCCGAAATGATGGGTGGCCGGATGTGGGTGGAAAGTATGGGTAGTGTGGCGGGCAATCCTCCAGCAGAGTTTAGGTCATCGGCAGTTTTTGATTTGGGATGGGGAGAATCTTGCGAAATTGCCGAAAAATATAGCTATGGCAAATCTGTACTCAGCAACAAGCCGATCGGCCAAAATACGAAATCCGTTGGCTCTACTTTTTATTTTAGTACGATCGTTTCTGGCTGCAACAGTTCCTTACCAGTTAACTTGAGCAATTCTCAACCTGAATTAGCTGGCAAGCGAGTCTTAATTGTCGATGACAATGCTACCAACCGCAGAATTTTGACTCTCCAAGCTCAGTCTTGGGGAATGGTGGCTAGGGCTTCAGCTTCGGGTCGTTTGGCTTTAGATTGGCTGGCTGCTAAAGAGGTGTTTGATTTGGCAGTTTTGGATATGCAAATGCCGGAAATGGACGGGTTGGCTTTAGCGGCGCAAATTCGCCGATATCCTGATTGCGAAAGGTTGCCGTTAGTGATGCTAACTTCGATCGGCAGGCAAGAAATTAACCCCCCTGCTATGGAGATGGATTTTGCTGCTTTTTTGAATAAACCCATCAAACAATCTCAGCTTTACAATGTTTTAATCAATATTTTTGGAGAACAGACAACGGAATTTAGAGGGCAGCGCACCAGCGGGCCTTTCTTGCAAAGCATACCCGTGCTGGCGGAGAACTTACCCCTGCGGATTCTGTTGGCTGACGATCATTTGGTGAATCAGAAGGTGGCTTTGCAAATTTTGCAGCGGATGGGGTATCGCGCGGATGTGGCGGGAAACGGTATCGAAGTGCTCGAAGCTTTGCGCCGCCAGCCTTACGATGTGGTGCTGATGGATGTGCAAATGCCGGAAATGGACGGACTGGAAACTACCCGCCGCATCCGCGAGCAATTTTCAGGAGATTTAACTTTAGAAAATCCTAGGGGAGAACCAGAAGTTTCCGTAACTAATGAGCAATCTAATCACCAAGACTCGACCAAAAATCCCACGGGAAAATCAGAAGTTTTCGCAACTGATGAGCAATCTAATCATCGAAAATCGAAAATCGAAAATCGAAAATTGACTGATGAGGAATCTAACAATCGAAAATCGAAAATCGAAAATCGAAAATCGACGAGTCCTTGGATTGTGGCGATGACGGCAAATGCGATGCAGGGCGATCGCGAAGAGTGTATGGCTGCGGGGATGGACGACTATTTGAGCAAGCCGATCGCCATTGAGCAGTTGGTGCGAGCTTTGCTCGCGTGTAAATCTCGATCGAACTCGGCATTCGATCGTCTGCAGCCGATTGTTTGTTTGGATGCCCCGGCGGAACAGATCGAAGGAACGAGTGAATTACAAGTGCGATCAAATGTGGCTGTTGCGGGAAATCCACAACTGACAATTCCCAATTCGCCGACAGTCGTCGATTGGGGTGCATCAAATCTCGATCGGGCTTTGTCAGAGGGGCACGATTCCCTGAGTGCCAAGATTATAGAGGGACTGCGAGATGTGGAAGCTTTGGACGAGGCGATCGAGATTTACCTCGAAACAGCTCCCGAACTGCTGCGAGGCATCTCTATGGCGCTGTGCAACGCCGATCCGCTGGCTTTGCGGCGATCGGCTCACTCTTTAAAGTCGATTAGCGGTACTCTCGGTGCTTTTCGCTTGTTTGAGCTGTGCGAGGAACTCGAAATCATGGGCCGCATCGGAACAAATGCTAACCAGCCTTTACCCGATCCGGCCTGCGCGCTTTTAGAAGAGGTTGAGGCCGAGTATCAAAGAGTTGAAACGGCGTTGAAAATAGAAATGCAGTACAGCGAAACAATGACAAGTGATAATTAACTATTCTTCCTCTGCGTTCTCTGTGTCCTCTGCGGTTAAATCATTCCGGTGCCACCGCAATTGATATTATAAGCTGTATCTCGCGCCCAAATCTCTGGCTGCTTGTCGGTGTTTTTCTACCAAACTCGGCGGGGAAAGCACTTGGGCGCTATCCATATATCTGTTCACCCACAGACTAAATTCGTTGAGAGAGCGATCGGGCAAATCGATCTGATAATCCACATATAGCAGATTGCCAAAACTATCCCTTGGGCCTTCCTTAATCTTTTTTTGTCGCGGATGCCGCCGATCGCCCTCTAATATAAATCCCACTACTTTCTCAAAAAATCGCACTTTCACTTTTTGCAACTTCAGCGTACCTTCCAATTCAGCCTGCTGTTGCTCTGGCTTGCCCAAGAACAGCCCCCAGCCATTTTTTAACAACTTTTGAGCTATTTTCAAACTTTGTTCCTGTAGGGCTAAACCACGCCCATCTACATCGATAATTTCGCAGTAGTCACTAAAGCGATTCACCCGTTCTACGCTCAAATGCCCGTTGTCGCAAGATTCGCAAATCATGTACCAAGCGATATCGTGATAAATCAGTTGCAGAGGCCAGATTCGCCGGAAACCGACGTTGCTTTTGCCGTAATAATCGTTTTGGCGGTAAAGTTCGATCGCCTGGCCTCGAACAATTGCTGTTTCTACGATGTCTAGTTTGTGAAATAGGGTATTCCGATATTCTTGGCGATCGAGCATTTCTACAGGATCGGTGTAAATAATCGCACGATTTAGGTGTTCGCGAACGGGATAAAACAATTTACCTTTGAGTTCGATATCTAATCCGCGCAACAGTTTAGTGAGTTTTTCACAAATTTGGCGGGCTTGGGGATTTCCTTGATATTTGGCTTGAGATGCTATTGCTTGAAATGCGAATAGTAGTTCTTCGCGATTCATTGCGCCGGTACCGAGATAATATCCGAAGCGATACATTCGTTTGTCGAGGATTCCGTAGTGGCGCAAAGTTTCTAAGTCTTTGCGAATTGTGGGAGTTGCGGGATAGTTTTCGGGAAATTCGATGTTGAATTCGGCGGCAATTTTCTGTAATTGAGATTGAACTTCTAGCAAGGCATCGTGATATTTACTGTCGGATGTTTCGGTGTCGGAGTGTCCGATTCCGGGATGGTTTACTAATGTGGCGATGAGGAGCATTATGCGATCGAACGTTAGTTTGTCGGCGTAGGGGTGAGGGGTTGGTTTTTTTGCCATGAGGGATAGATGCGGGTAAGTTGCTGAAAAGTCAAGTAAAAGACAATATTGACATAAAAATTTATAAATGTCTGAAAGCCTTTATTTGGATACCTTTAGGTTTTGAAAAAAGTTTGATAAATATTGTGAATCTGAAGACAGGAAGCTGGCTCGGCTGGTATATTGAGTTGAGTAGAACTTAAGCAGTTAGCTACTTGGGACACTACCAGCAGCATTCAGGTGGGCATTGCCCGCCTTAAAATTGAATTTATGTCTGCATACACTGCGATCGCCTTTGCCCCCGTTCAAGGCTTTATCGAGAAATCCCGCAAACTCCGAGATTTATTTGGGGCTTCACTGATTCTGTCTTATCTGAGTTACAAGCTAGTAAAGCAAGCCGAAAAATCAGGTTTAAATGTCATTTCTCCCGGTTCCCCGAACATCCAGAAAGGAATGCCCAATCGGATACTTCTGAAAGGGAAAGGGAAATTTTCCAGGAATGACGTGACAAATACCCTTCAGAAGTCATGGCAAGAAATATTAAATGAATGTCGAGTTTGGATAGAACGAGAAGTACCTCCTAAAGAAGAATACTTTTGGCAGCTAGAGTGGATGCGATGGGGTTTATACACTTGGGAGATATTTTGGGGACACGGAGATTCGATAGAATCTGCGATGAAGAATCTAGAAACTCGCAAATTGCGTCGCGATTGGACGGCGATTAACTGGATTGGCGACAGTTCGAGTTTGACTGGCACAGATGCGATCGCCTGGCCGCGTTTAGGTTTAGAACATCGAGAACCAGGGCGGCAGCTATCCGATACAGAAAAAGCTGAACTTAAGGATTTCTATCAACGTCTTTCCTGTGTCTTAGAAAATCTTCCCCCAGATGGCGAACCCGAAGGAAAATTTCTTGCACCTAATGAAAGATTGAGCATTCCTGAGTTAGTCAAGCGGTTAGTCACCCGCGAAGATATTGCTAAGAGTCTCGACATGGAAACTCTGCAAAATAAGGGAAATGAAACAGGATTTAGCGATTTGATTAGGATGCCGAAAGAGGGAGTGGGACAGTGGACTGGTTGGTTTATGGGAGATGGCGACAGAGTTGGCAAAAAACTTCAGGAACTTGCTCAAAAAGAAGGAGATGAAGGTCTAAAAAAGTTCAGCGAGGCCATGCGGAAGTGGGGAAAGGACTTTATGGAAAATTTCCCTGAAGATAAAGGGCGAGTTGTTTATGCAGGTGGCGATGATTTCTTGGGAATAATTTACAGCAGCAAACCCGAAAAGCCACCAGAACCTATAGAGGCATTAGAATGGTTAATGGGATTGTCCGATGAATGGAAAAAGCACGGACAGGATATTAACCTAAGTGTTGGTTTTGTTTGGGCTGGTCATAGGGTGCCGCAGCGGGATATTCTTCAACACTGTCGAGAAGCCGAAAAACGGGCGAAAAGTTTGGGGCGCGATCGCGTTACAATTCGAGTAGTTTTTAACAGCGGTCAATACGTGCAGTGGACTTGTCCTTGGGATTATTTGCACATTCTCAAACAATACAAAGACCGCGACGGCAAAAGCTGGGATCAAAAGCCAAACTGGAGTCATGTTTACAAAGATTTAGCTCATCTCACACATCGTCATGCTATTAGTTTTAATCCCCAGGAAAACAGCCCAGATGATGAATTAGCTTTAGCTCTTTTTCAACTTTACTTTCAAGACGAGAAGAACTTAGAAAAAAACTGGAAGCACATCGTCGGCGATTACCCAAATCCAGAACAATCCAAACAAATTATTTACTGGATTAGTGACCTAATAAATGTGGGATGGCAGCTATGTTCAAATATCTCATCACTATAAGTCCTTTAGGATTTATGTACGGGAGTTCTGGCGGATTTTTATCGCCCGAAAATCTAGTCGGACGTTCTGGGGCAAAATTCCCTCCAGAAGCAGCTACTCTCTCTGGTCTATTTTTCAGCACCAACAAAGTTAAGTCCTATATTTCTCCAAAAGAGCTTAGTGATAATTTGTTTGTCGCTGGTCCATTCTGGGCAAAATCAGACGATCCTGAATACTTTTACGTCCCCATTCCTTGGCACAAGATTATTTCTAAAAAAGGCGTGGATGAATGGAAAATGAAATCGGGGAAATGGCATCGCGAATCCGAAGATTTAGATCCTGAGTATAGCTGGCAAACCGTTAATTCTTGGGTAAATAAGACGGCTGCTATTAAGAAAAATGGCGATGTTGCCGAGAATCCTTGGAAATACGTCCCTATCTTGCACCCCAAAACAAAAGATGACGAACGCTGTACTTTAGCAGAAGATGGTTTGTTTTTGGAAAATTCCGTGCAGATGGATGATGAATGTTGTCTGGTTTATCTGTCCACTCATCCTTTAGCAGATGGTTGGTATCGCTTTGGTGGCGAAAATCATTTAGTAGAAATCAAGAGTGTTCTACTGGATGATGACAGTCCCATTGTCAAACTTTTACGCCAACCAATTCAGCGCTCCTTTGCTTTGATAACACCGGGAGTTTGGGGCTCTAACAAGTTTTCATACCGCTATCCCAAAAATGAAGATTTTTCCCAAAAACGACCGGAGATGCTCACGGATAAACCCATTTCCTATCGCTACCGCGCCAAAGGAAAAATGGGACGGGGACGCTATGCAGTTCCTCCCGGAACTGTCTATCTTCTTAGAGAACCTTTAGATAAAACTTGGTGGGAATTTCCCGAAAATTGGTTTCCCAAAGAAGGTTTTAGCCTGAAACAAGTTGGATGCGGTTTGTGTTTGCCAATTGAAATTCAAGGAGTTGAATAATGTACAAAAAAGCTTACGGTATTATTGAAACCCTTGCTCCTGTTCATGTGGGAGCAACGGCTGGTGAAGAAAGCGGCAACTTAAACTTAATTTTCCGCGACCAGTTTACTCAAACTGGCATTATTCCCGGTAGTTCGATTCGGGGAAGATTGCGATCGGAAATCCGCCGTAGTCTGGGAGAAGCTGAAGCTAATAAATGGTACGGTCAGGAAGCAGAATCTGGGAAACCAGACAGTACCACTGAGTCTGTAGTTAAGTTTGAATATGCTTCGCTGCTGTGGTTGCCAGTATTTTGTCCCGGTCAACCAATTGTTTGGGTAACTTGTCCTCGTTTGCTGAAACGCTATCAGCGAATTGCTGGAGATTATGTCAAGCTCAAAGATGGTACATCTCTCAAATCAGCTAAACCTCCAGCTAATTATACAGGTTCTCAAACCTTAAAAGCTTTGGACATAAATGGCAAACCAAAGCTATTTTTTAACTTTGGGTTTTTAACTGTTGAGAAAACTCAGGATTTGTCGGCTTGGTTTCCTTTAGGAGAGGAATTGCCAGCCGTTGTTGTGGCTGATGATGAAATTGCCATGATTCACGATATGGCCTTATATCGTCAGAGTCGAGTTGCCTTAGACAAAGAGGAAAAAAAGGCGAAAAAAGGTGCTTTTTTTAATACGGAAGCTTTGCCAGAAGGCACAATTTTAGTATTTGCGATCGCCCTCAAAGAAAACCAAGAGACATGGCAACCTTTTGGCGCTTCTACTGGGACAGACATTTATCTCGGCGGTTTAGAATCAATTGGTTTCGGTCACTGCTATCTAACCTTAAAGGAGGTATAAATTATGGCTTGGGAATCTTACAAATTAGACCAAGAGGCTCACGATTTAGTTGTCAAATATCGTGACAAAAAAGACGCTCTCAATCAAGCCTACAAAATGCGCGTTGCAGTTGCTTACGGTTTAGAGCGATTTTGGGGAGAACAGTTTCGGTTAATCAAAGATCAAGATAAAGCTGATTATTGGCGGGATACTTGGAAGGCGCTAGTCAAAATTATGGCAAATGCGGGTGTTAAAATTCCCAATGATAATGTCAGTTCTGACGATACAGCAGCCATTAAAATTATGGCCAATAAATTGTGGGATTTTCCTGTAGAACAGCGTAAAGTAGCTATAGCTGTGCTGACTCAACTTTGTGACAGTATGGTGTGGTGGACTCAACGTTATAAGCCTACTAACAATACTCCGGACAGTTTTTAAAGAGGGATGCGACGCCTACGGCAAGCAACGCTTACGCAATAAATCACAGAAG
>NZ_JAUBSA010000095.1:0-17311 GCF_036702115.1 Microcoleus sp. LAD1_D5
TTAAGACTCAGATGTGCATATTTAAATAATGAGATTAAAATGGGTAGGTATGCTTAGTTAAAAAGCGGGATGCTCCCCCTGACAAGTCTCCCGACGTTGTACGTTTCACTAATACGTCTACTGAAACGGCTCTTGCGAGTAGCCCTACATATAAGACTGTCCAAGCTGTACCTGTATCAGCAGCCCAGCAGAAAGTTTAGGCGGTAGATGGCACAAATCAGACAGCAGAAATTACGGCTGGCGTAAAACTAGATGAGTTAGCTGTGAAAGTCTACGATCGCATAAATCAGACTTGGCAAAGTAGCCCTACTTTCAATCAAAATCTAGTCTATCGAGTCAGTCCAAGTCAAGATGGGGCGATCGACAATTTCCAGCCACTCAATCAACCAGCCAAGGATTACACCAAAGAAAATCCTTTGCCAAATCTCCTCAAATCTCCCGAAACTAGCAGCAACAATGCAGCACCAGTCGCTAAGTTTACTGTAGTGTTTGCTCCTACGGGAACCTTAGAAGTTAACCCGTAATTCACATACAACATCTCTCTCTCCGGTAAGGTCCGCCATCAGCACCTTACTTTTCATTTTTAACTTAAATGTGATATTATAAACAGCGCCCTCTAAGGCCTGCTACTTCTAAAACAACAAATGAAAGACCTTGACGAGAAAAAAACCCAGGAACTGCTATGCACCATCATGGAATGGGAACTTGCAGGTGTCGTGCGCTATACCCACTATTCACTAATGGTGACAGGGCCAAACCGGATTCCCATCGTGCAGTTTTTTAAAGCACAAGCAACGGAATCTCTAATCCACGCCCAACAAGCAGGAGAAATTCTCACCGGTTTAGAGGGGCATCCCAGTCAGAAAATTGCTCCCATCGAAGAAACCTACAAACACTCAGTGAAAGACTTGTTAGAAGAAAGTTTAAATCACGAGAAAAAAGCGCTCAAAAAGTATAAATCTTTACTTGAAGTCGTGACCGACTCCAGCGTTTATTTGGAAGAATATGCCCGCAATCTAATTGGACAAGAAGAATTGCACCAAGTAGAATTGAAAAAAATGCTGCGGGATTATAGTTGATTTAATCATTGGTTAGTTGTTATTGGTTGTTGGTTATTGGTTATTTCCAATCACCAATGACCAATGCCCCATGCCCATGCCCCATGATGATAAAAAATGAATTTTAGTGAAGCCATACCCACTTTTGTAATTACCCTGCGCGAAGGCGTAGAAGCCGCCTTAGTCGTCGGAATTGTACTAGCTTGCCTCAAAAAAGCCGAGCAAAGTCACCTCAATTCTTGGGTTTATGCAGGTGTCGCAGCCGGCATTGGTGCTAGCGGTATTGTGGGTATTCTCTTCAATGGATTGCTCGCAGCACTATCAACATCCGAGCAGCCTTACGCACCAGTCATTAAACAGCTATTAGAGGGTGTGTTGGGCCTTGTGGCGATCGCAATGCTAAGTTGGATGCTAATTTGGATGACTCAGCAAGCGCGCTTTCTCAAAGCAGAAGTTGAAGGAGCAGTTACAGCAGCTTTGACAGAAAATACCAATGCCGGCTGGGGCGTATTTGGCTTAATTTTTATTGCGGTACTGCGCGAAGGTTTTGAAACAGTTATATTTGTCAGCGCTCAATTTCAACAAGGTTTGAGTCCCGCTTTGGGAGCTTTGGGCGGTTTGACTGGGGCGGCAATCATTGGCGCGCTACTGTTCTATGGGGGTGTCAAAATTGATATCCGCCTGTTTTTCAAGTTTATGGGGATTTTGTTGCTGTTAATCGTGGCAGGTTTGGCAGTATCTGCACTCAAACATTTTGACCAAGCCGCTGGGATTTTGTCACAGATGAATAGCAAGTATGCAGCAATTTGTGTTTATTACGATCGCCTCGCACCAGTCCACTCTTGTATTTTAGGGCCTATGGTGTGGAATGCAACGGAAATTTTGCCCGATCGACAATTTCCGGGAGTGATTCTCAAAGCACTGTTTGGATACAGAGATCGACTTTATCTCGTCCAAGCAGCGGCTTACACAATATTCTTAGCCACCATCGGCGGTCTTTATTTCCAAAAATTAAGCTCTAAGGCGAGTGTTCCCAACCAAAATACTCAGCCAGCTCGATCGGAAACTCGCCCTCAGTAGGTATGCAAGCTGTTTTTATCGGTTGTTTTCGTGATTCCAGGGCGAGAAAAAAATTAGCCTCACAGGCAAAAAATTGACTAAAAATTTTCCGGTTGCGGGATTGATTATTTGACTTTTATATGAGAGCATTAAAGGCTTGCAATACTATTTATTTATTTTATAAATACTTGTATTAATATTATTTAATAATACCGTCAATACCCAAAAAAAGCCAGCACTACCCCTCAAAAAAAACAAAAATTTTTTAAGCAAAATTAACTAAATTAAAAAATTTACAGTTAACGGTTAACAGGGTTATGTAAGACGCAGACTACCGTTAGGGCTATTCTGTGAAGTCCCCGGCGCACCCTGCAAAAGTTAAGGCTGTTCTTGCCGACCAAGAATCTGCCCCCAGCAAGATTTGGAGCAAACACTTTTCTGATATGCCCTCTTAGGGCTTATAATTAGTACAAGAATATTTACAGAGCCCCGAAAGTTCTTAATCAACCTTATAATCCTTAATGAAGCTTAAATTTAAAAAATTGTTCGTTAAAGTTACCTGGAACCCCCAGAAGGCTGTAGGATCTGCCATTCGGTTAGCGGTGAGATAAATGATGATGCCCCGGATACTTGTTATTGATGATGACGCGGCGATCGCCGAACTCGTAGCCGTCAACCTAGAAATGGCTGGCTACGAAGTCACCCAGGCAGAAGACGGCATCAAAGGTCAGGCCCTAGCAATACAACTGCTCCCCGACTTGATCATGCTAGACCTCATGCTCCCTAGAGTAGACGGATTCACCGTATGTCAGCGTTTGCGGCGTGACGAGCGCACCTCAGACATTCCCGTCTTGATGTTGACAGCCTTGAGTCAAACTCAAGACAAAGTAGAAGGCTTCAACTCCGGCGCCGACGACTACCTGACCAAACCCTTTGAACTAGAAGAGATGCTAGCCCGAGTGCGAGCTCTACTAAGGCGCACAGACCGCATCCCCCAAGCTGCCAAACACTCCGAAATCCTGAATTACGGCCCGCTGACCCTTGTCCCCGAAAGGTTTGAAGCTGTTTGGTACGATCAGACAGTCAAACTGACCCACCTAGAGTTTGAGTTGCTGCACTGCTTGCTTCAGCGCCACGGTCAGACAGTCTCTCCCAGCGAAATTCTCAAAGAAGTCTGGGGTTACGACCCCGACGACGACATCGAAACCATTCGCGTACACATCAGACACCTGAGAACCAAGATGGAACCCGATCCCCGCCATCCTCGGTACATCAAAACCGTATACGGGGCCGGTTATTGCCTGGAGTTGCCCAACAACGAGCAAGTAGCCGAGGAAACCAAATCATCTGCTTGAGCTAGCGTGTCCGATGCAACAGGCAGTCAAAAATCTAGCTAGAAAAGCCTGAGAGCAAATGCTCTCAGGCTTGGTTGTTTGGAGTTTGAGATGAATATGTCAACAAGTAGACATTAACTCTCTTGGGGAGAAATAATCTCGCACCCCCTCTCACCCCAGTTTTATAGAAGCTGGCCCAGAGGAAAGTACCGGATTTCTTTTTCCACCTTGTTTTTTCCGAGAGGATTAGATAGCTACTTAAACAATACTCTAGCCTTAATAATACTCCTTAACAATACTATTTATCAATAAAGTCTGAACTATTCCTTTAGTTGCTATTATTGCTAACGGCAAGCTCACTTCTGATTAAGCGCCAAAAACAGTCAGATGCTTGATTTCACGATGTTTTTTGCTATTGAGTTACATATCTGAACTCAATTTAGTGAAAAATTTTATCAAATACCCCTTGACGAAACTTCTAAAATTGTTGATTATCTATATCAATAACCTGCAAGCGCTTAAAACTCCACTGAGATCTTTCTCAAGAGGTAAATCGCCGTGACAAGCATGGCAAAAAAATCCTTCCCAGCCGAAGGAGAATTTTTTCCCTGGTGGGCCGGCAACGCCCGCTTAATCAACCTTTCCCGCCGTTTGCTCGGTACCCGCGTCGCCCACGTCGGCCTTATCGTCTTCTGGGCGGGAGCCTATACCCTATTGGAGCTTTCCCGCTTTAACCCACAATTGCCCATGTACGAACAAGGCTTAATCCTGTTGCCAAACCTAGCTATATTCGGCTGGGGTGTTGGTGCGGGAGGCAAAATTAATGACTACCCCCTCAAATGTACAGTGTGGCCGTGGGTTGCTTGTACTGAAGATGCGATCGGTTACACCGACTTTGAACCTAAGACTTGTTTTGCCAGTGCCGATCGGCAACATTGCTCTAAACTTCGCAAAAATTACGCTGAAATACCGACTACCACTGCTTCAGTTCCACCTTGAGCAAGGGGGATAGGTGGCTAGCAGAGTGAGTCTAAACTTAGATTGATTTTCAAGGAAAATACACTTTTGGACAATCGAAACAAGAGCGCGAACAAATAACAGATAATCCAGCAAAATCTCCCTTCAATTTTTTGATTTTTTACCGACATGAATCTATACAGCGCTAACTCATTCAAAGTCGAACTAAACCAGAGAGGCTGCCGCCTGACTCCCCAGCGAGAAACTATTTTGAGTGTTTTTCAAAATCTGCCACAAGGCAATCATTTAAGTGCGGAAGAATTATACAAGACTTTGCATAATAAAGGAGAACGAATAGGCTTGTCTACTGTCTACAGAACGCTGCATTTATTAGCAAGAATTGGGATTTTGCGTGAACTAGAATTAGCTGAAGGACATAAACATTACGAACTGAACTTCCCGGAATTGCACCACCACCACCATCTGGTTTGTATTCAGTGTCACAAAACTTTTGAATTTAGCGATGAATCCATTTTAAGAATTGGCAAAAAGCAAGTTGAAAAAGCTGGTGTAGAACTGCTTGACTGTCAATTAACTGTGCGTGCTGTTTGTTTGGAAGCGCTGCGGGAGGGATGGCCTTCTTTGGTACCCAGCAATTGGTTGTGTCCCAGATATCATGCAGAAATTGAGGAGGAAATTAGTTGAGTTGGATGAAATATATTTCGATAAGGGTAAATTACTAATTGGTAATTGCTAATTCTTTAACTCAGGTACGGTAATGGCGCTGCAAGGAATGCTAGCAAAGCAATTATTAGGAAAGCAATCTCACGCATTCAAAACTTGCCGCCTTTCCCTTCTCTTTAATACCGTTGCAAGGAATGTTAACGAAGCAATTATTAGGAAAGCAATCTCACGCATTCAAAACTTGCCGCCTTTCCCTTCCCCTGCCCTTAAGCAACGTCAGAATCGCAACGTTGGTGTTCCATCCGAAATATGTTAGCGTACAAACTAGCCACAATCTGTTTGCCTTCCTGCGTCAACTGCAAGTAACCTAGAGATTCGCTGATGTGAGGATAAATGCCGCTCCAGTAAAACTTAGAGTAGCTTTGCAGCAAGTCGCCCGGATGTCGATAGCCCAAAACTTTAGTAGCACCGCTTTCTTCCAACTCGTAAAACAGCGCCCCAATTTTCTGCAAATATTGCGGGTTGCTGAGCTGACCTATCAAGTCAGCACCGCGCACTAAACTAGAATAATTACCTGCATCCTCGTCAGTGTTGCCGTCAAGGACCGAGAAACGAGTCTGTTCTATGTTCTGCTTAATTATCTCAGCATTAATTAGCTTGTGGTTGCCGAAGCGCTCGTCAATGAACAATTTAGCTCGGTCAACTCGGTAAGGAGCTAAGCTGGCCGCTGTTGCACCGGGAGCAAGTGCAATTCTCAGGCCATCTTTTCCCGTAGCATACAATCCTTCTGATTCTTGGTCTTGCCGACAAACTCCTTTGACATATCCGATATCTTGGCACAGCAAAGAAATGATGAAGTGCAGCCAATCTTCGCAGGAAACTCCGCCCTTGCGAATGTGTTTTCCCCGCAAGATTTCTTGACCGACTAAGCTAATGCAAATGGCGTGTTCTACATTGTGATAAAGAGCGTCACTGTTGGCGATGTTTTCTAGCGCCATTGCCCCCACCCAGGCAATAATGTCAGCATAGTCTGATTTGTAGCCTCCGTAAGTGCGGCTGTACCCGTTCTGAAGTTGTTCGATGAAAGCCTCGATCAGCAGTTCTGTAGAATTAAACATAACCTGTCCTTTTACCTTAATATTTCCTTTCAAGAGCGGTGCATCTATTGGGGAGTCCTCTAATTTGATGGATGAGATTTTAGTTCACAACTCATGCACCCCGTGTGTCTTGTTCTCTGTGGGTGGCAATCTCAAAACTCATTGACGCAGCTCCGCCCGGGGAGTCACGAAGCAATCTCGCGCCCTGACTCAAAACTCCCAAGCAACTCAGTCCATCACTGACACCCATCCCCGCCGTACTGCATACAGCAGCCTGCTGACAATTTTTCGATCCTCTGAACTTTTTAAACTGTGAGAATTAATTGCGTATTGAATTTGCTGGAACTGATCCCGATCGATCTTACCGGATTTCCAAATGTTCAAGTAAAGTTCGGAAATTTTATATTCAGGAATATAAGTTTTGGTTGTCATCTGCAGTCAACTCAATGTATATTTCTTATTGTCGGGCAATTTTAGATAACTTTATGTGATGTAGATCGACTATAGACTGTGATGCGATCGCAGGCTGGAGTTAATGCGCCTCTCCTAAAAATGGTAATTTGAGCGAAAAAACGCGATATTGCGATCGTCATAAATTTTGCTGACGGCTGTGAAAATCATCATAGTTGCGCCTAAATTATAGGATGTCACATACCATTCTCCCGTTGCGCTCGCCCCCTCCCAACTTGCAGCCAGGAAGGAAGTTTGAGCGCGGATCGCGCAAATTTCTTGCCAAAGAAACACGCGTCGTGTACAATATAGAGTCTGGTATCCTCACTTACCCATAATTATTTTCATTCATCCCGTCCCCCCAGAGGGGAAGGGACTTTCAGTGCGGATACAGCCAAATCACTATATTCAGCAAAAAGCTAGAAATGCCGTAACTCATGCCCACTATTCAGCAACTCATCCGTTCAGCACGGGAACAAACGCAGAAAAAAACCAAATCGCCAGCTCTCAAGAGTTGCCCCCAGCGCCGCGGAGTTTGCACCAGAGTGTACACGACCACCCCGAAAAAACCCAACTCGGCGCTGCGGAAGGTGGCTCGGGTACGGCTGACCTCTGGTTTTGAAGTCACCGCCTACATCCCAGGGATCGGTCACAACTTGCAAGAACACTCGGTAGTAATGATCCGAGGCGGTCGGGTAAAAGATTTGCCCGGAGTTAGATACCACATCATTCGGGGTACATTAGACACCGCTGGGGTGAAAGACCGCAAGCAGGGTCGTTCCAAATACGGGGCCAAGCGTCCTAAAGAGAAAAAATAACACGGAACTCGCCCGATCGTCGGGGTTGGGAAGCAAAAATAAATCCGATCGCGCCGCTCAATTGCACGCTCGATCGTCATAAATCGAGATGTGATCCCAAAAGCCCAAAGTCAATCATTCAAAATCAAAAATCCCAAATAGAACTATGTCTCGCCGCACAGTTATTCAAAAACGTCCAGTTCCACCAGATCCAACCTACAACAGCCGGTTGGTAAGCATGATGGTGAGACGGATCATGCAGCACGGCAAAAAATCCGTTGCCTCCAGCATCGTCTACGACGCCCTCAAAACCATCCAAGAACGCACAGGGGCTGAACCGTTAGACTTGTTTGAAAAAGCAGTCAAAAACGCGACACCCCTGGTCGAAGTCAAAGCCCGCCGGGTAGGTGGCGCCACCTACCAAGTGCCGATGGAAGTGCGTTCCGATCGCGGTACCACCCTTGCCCTCCGCTGGCTGATCAGATTTGCCCGCGCCCGCACCGGCCGCTCGATGGCAGCCAAGCTAGCCAACGAACTGATGGATGCAGCTAACGAAACAGGGAGTGCTATTCGCAAGCGCGAAGAAACTCACCGCATGGCTGAAGCTAACAAGGCTTTTGCTCACTACCGCTACTAACTGCAACAACGGGCATGGAGAAGAGCGCGATTGTTCGGTATAAAAGCATCGGGTGAGAAATTGGAAAGTGTAAGTTTTGAGTGTTGAGATTGCTTCTCTTGGCGCAGTTGCGATTGGTGAAGCAAACTCAAAACTCCCAAAATCAAAATTCACGCATTCAAAATTCACGCACTCTCTGAATCCTCCATGTCGCATCCTTAATATTTTTGTAAACAAATCTTGCAAAAAATATTAAAATGTAACAATAAGCTCCAGAGACTTTTGTAAGTCACTGGGGAGTGCAAAATAGGGTTACTGTGTAGTATAATAGTATTATAACAGCAACACAAGATTAAGGAGGTAGCTGTGGCACGTACCGTCCCGCTAGAAAAAACTCGCAACATCGGCATCGCAGCCCACATTGACGCGGGCAAAACAACAACAACTGAAAGAATTCTGTTCTATTCAGGCATGGTTCACAAAATGGGTGAAGTGCACGAGGGAACAGCAGTCACTGACTGGATGGAGCAAGAGCGGGAGCGGGGAATTACGATTACTGCCGCTGCTATCACCACCAGTTGGAAAGATTACAAAATCAACATCATCGACACTCCCGGACACGTAGACTTCACGATCGAAGTCGAACGCTCGATGCGAGTGCTCGACGGAGTGATCGCAGTGTTCTGCTCGGTAGGGGGAGTGCAGCCGCAATCCGAAACAGTTTGGCGACAGGCCGATCGGTACAAAGTACCGCGGATCGTGTTCGTCAACAAAATGGATCGGATGGGTGCAAACTTCTACAAAGTCTACGGCCAAATTCGCGATCGCATGAGAGCGAACGCCGTACCCATCCAAATCCCGATCGGCAGTGAAGAAAACTTCCGGGGAATTGTAGACTTAGTGCAAATGAAAGCCTATATCTACAATAACGACACGGGAACCGACATCGAGGAAGTAGAAATCCCCGATGAAGTAAAGGATCTAGCCGTAGAATACCGCACCAAGCTGATCGAGTCCGTAGCAGAAACCAACGACTCCCTCACGGAGAAATACCTCGAAGGCGAAGAGTTAACGGAAGACGAAATCCGCTTGGCCCTGCGTCACGGCACTGTCGAAGGTACGATCGTCCCCATGCTCTGCGGTTCGGCCTTCAAAAACAAAGGCGTTCAGTTGTTGTTGGATGCAGTCATCGACTATCTGCCCTCGCCCTTGGAAGTTCCTCCAATACAAGGACTCCTGCCCAACGGCGACACAGCAGAGCGGTTTGCAGACGACAGCGCCCCCCTGTCAGCCCTGGCATTCAAAATCATGGCTGACCCCTACGGCAGGCTGACCTTCGTTCGCGTCTACTCCGGTATCCTCAAAAAAGGAACCTACGTCCTGAACTCCACCAAAGACAAAAAAGAGCGGGTTTCTCGCCTAATTGTACTCAAAGCGGACGATCGGATAGAAGTTGAGGAACTCCGAGCCGGAGACTTGGGAGCAGCCTTGGGTTTGAAAGACACCTTCACCGGCGACACCCTCTGCGAAGAAGGAGCGCCAGTGATTCTGGAATCCCTGTTTATTCCAGAGCCAGTCATCTCGGTGGCTGTCGAACCCAAAACCAAACAAGACATGGAGAAGCTCTCCAAAGCCCTCCAGTCGCTCTCGGAAGAAGACCCCACCTTCCGAGTCAACGTTGACCCTGAAACCAACCAGACAGTCATCGCCGGTATGGGCGAACTGCACCTGGAAATCCTGGTTGACAGGATGCTGCGGGAATTCAAAGTAGAAGCGAACGTGGGTCAGCCACAAGTAGCCTACCGCGAAACCATTCGCAAATCCGTCCGCGCTGAAGGTAAATTTATCCGCCAAAGCGGCGGTAAAGGTCAGTACGGTCACGTCGTGATCGAACTAGAACCCACCGAAGTCGGAAGCGGCTTTGAATTTGTCTCCAAAATTGTTGGTGGCACTGTACCCAAAGAGTACATCGGCCCTGCAGAACAAGGGATGAAAGAAGCGTGCGAATCAGGTATTGTAGCAGGATATCCCGTGATTGACCTCAAAGCTACTATGGTAGACGGGTCTTTCCACGACGTAGACTCCTCAGAAATGGCATTTAAGATCGCCGGTTCAATGGCGATCAAAGAAGCCGTGATGAAGGCGTCGCCCGTGCTGCTAGAGCCTATGATGAAAGTAGAGGTTGAAGTTCCCGAAGATTACATCGGGAACGTCATCGGAGACCTCAACTCGCGTCGGGGTCAGATCGAAGGTCAAGAGACGGATCAGGGGATAGCCAAAGTTTCTGTAAAGGTTCCACTAGCAGAAATGTTTGGTTACGCCACCGACATCCGCTCGAAAACCCAAGGTCGAGGCATCTTCACAATGGAATTCAGCCATTACGAAGAAGTGCCGCGAAATGTGGCTGAAGCCATTATCGCTAAGAACAAAGGGAACTAATGATTTTGGATTTTAGATTTTGGATTTTGGATTGAATCCAAAGTCTAGAATCTAAAATCTCAAGTCTAAAATCGCTAAAAGAAACAAGGAACAGATCAAGAATGGCACGCGCAAAATTTGAACGGAATAAACCCCACGTAAACATCGGCACGATCGGTCACGTTGACCACGGCAAAACAACTTTGACCGCCGCGATTACGATGACTCTCTCTGCACTAGGTCAAGCAAAGGCTAAGAACTACGCCGACATCGACGCTGCGCCCGAAGAAAAAGCACGGGGTATTACGATTAATACTGCTCACGTGGAATACGAAACCACAGGTCGGCACTATGCCCACGTAGATTGCCCCGGACACGCTGACTATGTGAAAAACATGATCACCGGTGCAGCTCAAATGGACGGCGGCATCCTAGTAGTGTCAGCGGCAGACGGCCCCATGCCTCAAACTCGCGAACACATCCTGCTAGCTAAGCAAGTTGGCGTTCCCAGCCTGGTTGTCTTCTTGAACAAAGAAGACATGGTGGATGATGCTGAACTGTTGGAATTGGTAGAACTGGAAGTTCGCGAACTTTTGAGCTCTTACGATTTTCCGGGCGATGACATCCCCATCGTCACAGGTTCGGGATTGAAAGCTCTCGAAGCGATGCTTGCTAATCCCAAGACAGTCAAGGGCGAAAATGAGTGGGTTGACAAAATCTACAAGCTGATGGAAGAAGTAGATGCTTACATCCCCACCCCAGAACGCGAAGTTGACAAGCCTTTCTTGATGGCAGTTGAAGACGTATTCTCGATTACTGGTCGGGGTACGGTCGCCACTGGTCGGATTGAGCGCGGAACTATCAAAGTCGGCGAAACAGTCGAATTGGTGGGTCTTAAGGACACTCGCAGCACTACGGTGACTGGTGTGGAAATGTTCACCAAGTCTCTGGAAGAAGGTTTGGCCGGCGACAACGTGGGTCTACTGCTGCGGGGGATTTTAAAGGCGGATATTGAACGCGGAATGGTGATTGCCAAGCCGAAAAGCATCCTGCCTCACACTCAGTTTGAATCTGAAGTGTACATCCTCAAGAAGGAAGAAGGTGGCCGGCACACGCCCTTTTTCTCTGGCTATCGCCCTCAATTCTACGTCCGTACCACTGACGTGACCGGCACGATCGCACAGTTCACCGCTGATGACGGTACTGAAGCAGAAATGGTGATGCCAGGTGACCGGATCAAAATGACTGTTGAGTTGATTCACCCGATCGCGATCGAACAAGGAATGCGCTTCGCTATCCGCGAAGGCGGCCGCACCGTCGGCGCCGGCGTTGTTTCCAAAATCCTCAAGTAGGAATCCGATAACAGCCTAGATAGCAGAAAAGCCGCCCAATTTAATCAGGCTTTTCTGCTATTTAGTGAGTAGTGAGTAGTTATAGGTTAGTGGCCAGTTGTTAGTAGTTATGGGTTAAATGTTCAATAACAAATAACAAATAACAAATGACTGATCACTAATGACTAAAAATAAACTGAACCTCGAAAATTCAAGAAACAAAAATGGCAACAATTCAACAACAAAAAATTCGCATTCGCCTCAAAGCTTTCGATCGCCGAATTCTAGACGCATCCTGCGAAAAGATTGTAGATACAGCAAATCGGACAGCAGCCACAGCGATCGGCCCGATTCCCCTACCGACAAAACGGCGGATTTACTGCTTGCTGCGATCGCCCCACGTAGACAAAGATTCTCGCGAACACTTTGAAACCCGCACGCACCGTCGCATAATCGACATTCATCAGCCCTCGGCGAAAACAATTGACGCTTTGATGAAACTGGACTTGCCAGCCGGCGTAGATATCGAAGTCAAGCTGTAGATTGACTTATCGAAAACTCGGAAAGAAGGAACAAAGATTAAATAAATTGTTCCTTCTTTTTGTTGCAATTTCCCTAGTCATTAGTTATAGCAGAAGGAAGTTCGGCAACGGATTCTGTAACGAATGTAACGGATGTAATGGATGTAACGGATGTCAGTCCGATGGAAGTCGGAAGAAGGAAGAAGAAAGAAGGAAGAAAATCAATGGTTTCAGCCATTAACAACGTCCTAACCGTCTTGGCGGTTGCTATATTAGGTATTAGTTATTAGTTAATCATCAGCAATAATTTCTGCTCCGGCACGAACTTAAATAATTATTCTTAATTAAGGCGCGATCACTACAAAAACGCTCCTTTAGCAGTCGCTATCATCGCCTTCGGACTCACTTAGTTTAGCAAAAAGGTAAATTTAACCTTTTGAGGAAATAACGCCTTTGTCAAGCTGTCAGCACTGGAGATAGCGAGCCGTCGCTTCCGTTGCGAGCGAAAAAGCCCGATGGCTCCTGCCCCGGAATTGCCTTTAATCAGTTAAAGTAAGAAAAAGAAGCGCAAGTACCGTCACTTTTGAGCGACAATGGCATCCTCTTCCTCTGTAGCAGTTCGCGAACTCCCCTTATTTCCCTTGCCGGAAGTGGTTCTATTTCCAGGTAGGCCACTCCCACTGCAAATCTTCGAGTTTCGCTATCGAATCATGATGAATACGATTCTGGAGGGCGATCGGCGTTTCGGTGTGCTCATGTGGGACCCGAACCAAAACAAAGTCTCTGCCGTTGGCTGTTGCGCCGAAGTGATTCACTGTCAGCGCCTGCCCGACGATCGCATGAAAATTATGACTCTCGGCCAGCAGCGGTTCCGAGTGCTCGACGCCGTTCGGGAAAAACCGTATTTAGTCGGTCTAGTAGAATGGATCGAAGACGCACCGCCGCAACAAGACCTCAGACCTTTGGGAAAAGATGTCGAACAACTGCTGAGAGATGTAGTTCGCCTCTCCAGCAAATTGATGGATCAGCCGATCGACCTGCCGGAAGACATTCCCAGTTTGCCTACAGAATTGTCCTATTGGGTAGCCAGCTACCTTTACGGCGCAGCGACAGAACAGCAAACTCTTTTAGAATTGCAAGATACTGCTGCGAGATTGGAACGCGAAACCGAAATTTTGACTTCTACTCGCAATCACTTGGCAGCGAGGACTGTACTTAAAGATACCCTCAAGTAGCCACTTTGCCTAGGAAAAAGCACGATCGGTTTGACCTGAAGTGAAGAAAGAATTACACACAAATCATTCGATTTTCGATTTTCGATTTTTGATTTTCGATTGACTGATGAACTAAGGGTTTGGATCGCGGGCCTACAGTTCCATTCTTTTTGGGAACTGGTATCTGTTTAATTCTTAACTTCAAACAGGTTCGGATAGGTTCCTTATAGCAGTAAATGCTTGTGTTAGACAATCACGACCAACCGAAACCATACGATGCAGTTAGAGGCGGTCAACTGCCACCTCCTGTGGGCGGTGTAGTGCTCGGCGGACTAGCAGGAGTTAAACACCGACTGTCTAGTTCTGTCAGCGAACATCGCATCGCCGCCCTGACAGAGACATTGAATTACGGCGATGCAGGCTTAAAAATAGTCATCAAGATTTGTCAAAGCGAAACAGGGCCAGTGCAGCGGGCTGCCGGGGATTTGCTCCGAAAAAGACTGAGTTCGATCGCCCGCGAAAAATTACAGGCTTTTGTAGCTTCAAGTTCAGATTCAGAAGCTGAGTTAGACAGCACTGAAAAAATATTAAAGCACTCATCCGGTGCAGTCTCAGAAAAAAATTACGATCGGCAAATGTCCGAAGCCCAGTTAATATTTGAGACAATTACGCAGCAGATGCAACCAAATTTGTTGCTGTTAGAAGCACTGGTAGCCTCTGTAGAACGCGAAGAATTTACCAGCGAACTGATGAATCTTTGGGAACTATTAATCTTAGAAATTCAGGAACCTCTCAAAGAACTGCGTCAGGCTGTTGGCAGTGCGATTTCCGCCCAACTGCGGATTCAGTGGCTGTACAATCAAGCTGAATCTCAAGCTAATCAGTCGCAGCAGCGAGCTTTGCTAGCTCTTCAGACACAGGATGAAAATTCAGTCCGCCTCACCGTGGTTCGCAAGCAGGTTCAATTCGATCAGGCGGCAGAACTAAAAATTGACTTAGACTACCAAACTGTGCGAGTAGAAAATCTCAACCGCAACTTGCTGGCTTTGGAAAGTAAGATTGCTCAAGCTAATTCCAAGAAAGAGATCCTCAAGATGCAGCTTCATTTTGCTAAGGTACAGCAGCACATAGACTTCACTTTCAGCCAAGTCAATAGTATATTTTTTAGTCCTTAGTTGTCGGATTCTCCGGTTATATATTGCGTGATCTCAAACTTGTCTGACGCAAAAATGTATAGCCCCACTTAAAATTGCCTCATCTAGCTTCGCTCCTTCGAGATTAGCACCGCATAAAAATGCCCCGCTCAAATTAGCACCGCGCAAGTCAGCTTCTCTCAAATCTGCGTACTCCAGGTTACTTTCACACAAAAATGCGCCTCTCAAACTTGCTCCCATCAAACTCGCTCCCCGCAGTCTAGCATTGCTTAAATTGGCTTCGTTGAGGTTTGTATTGTCCAAGCAAGCATCTATGAGGTTAGCTTCCATAAGGTTTGCCCTATACAAGTTTGCACCGCTCAAATCAACACCAATCATTTTCGTATCGCTCAAGTTGGCGTTTGCCAGGTTTGCCTCACTCATGTCAGCTCCTGTTAATCTCGCGAATCTTAGATCGGCTCTGCCACTCAAATCGATCCCCTCGAGTTTAGCCATCACTAGGCAAGCATTCTTGAGGTTGGCATCTATTAAGTTAGCCCAACTTAGGTCTGCTAAAGCTAAATTGACCTCCTTCAAATTCGCAGAGGCTAGATTAATGTGAATTAGAAAAGCTTTTGACAGGAAAGCGCCTATCAAGTTGGTTTCATGAAAATTTCTTTCTCCGGCTGCGTATCGCTTGAGAAGTTCATCAGCATTCATCTCACCAGCCTCCTAAGCTTTAATTAAAAAGTATACTACATAAAAGAAAATTATACTACGGACAGTAAACTGTAGCAACCAAAGATTTTTAAAGTTTCTGTGTGATTTTTTAATTCTTCGAGTGCCGATCGCACAAATGCTTGGCAGGCGTTAGCCTCAACGTCCATAAAGAAAATATATTCTCCGAGCGATCTTTTAGTCGGTCTAGATTCAATCCGACTTAAATTAATACCCCGACTGGCAAATACTTGCAAAGGTTTTACCAGTGCTCCCGGCATATTGGCAGGTACGCTAAAAGCTAGTGAGGTATGGGTGCAATTAGACGCTGAAGCATCGAGGATCAACTCAGGAGGAGATTGTGTAATGGATTTAATGGATGAGCGAGCCCCTGATTCTACGTTTCCGATTTCTCCACCACTCCTGCTGAGTACCCAAAAGCGAGTGTAATTATCGGGATAATCATTAATGGGGTGAGCTAACACTGGCAAATTGTAAAGTTCAGCCGCTCTTGGCGAAGATATCGCTGCTACATTTCTATCTTCCAGATATTGCAATGCTTCCGTGGTTGAATTCGCCGGAATTAATTGAGCTGAGGGAATAAACTGCCCCAACCATACCTGACACTGAGCTAGCGCTTGCGGGTGAGAGTAAACTTTGTGAATCTCGTTAAAATTTTTAGCATTAGACACCAGGGCGTGGGAAATTGGCAAAACTAAGGCGTGTTGAATGCGGAGTTGATCGAGTCGCCACAGTGTATCTAAGGTGACAGTCACGCTGCCTTCGATCGAATTTTCGACGGGCACAACTGAATAGTCAACCTGCCCTACGGCCGATGCCTCTAGTGCTTGGGAAATGGTGGAATAAGGACACAGGGTGCATTCCAAGTTAGTTTCCAGGCTCAACCAATTGAGATAAGCTAGAGCCGCTGTTTCTGCATTTGTACCAACAGGGCCGAGATGTGCGATCCTCTTCGAGGGCTTCGCTAACGAAATTTTCATTTAGAGGCAATTTTAGGTTACAAATGTTTGCTTTACTCTCATCAGCTAGCAAGTATGATGAAAAATTAGCGATGTCCCGAAAGCTTTTATCCGTGATTTCTCGGATGACATTGCTGGGTACACGACTTAGTGCGCGACTTATGTCACCTTAAAAAAGGTGATACTTTATTAACATATGCTTAGGAATCCTATATTTTGATATCTTCTCATGTATATCCGCTTTAATTCTTCCCAATCCGTTGAGATCTCCGTACCAGAGGAACGGGTTCCCATTCAACATTATCTGCGCCAGCCGAGGCGACTGGTGAACGCTCTTGTCGATCAAAGTCGCACAGAACAGCTAAGCGATGACTGTTTCCGCCTAAAAATGCGACCGTTACAATTTATGATGCTGAGCATTCAACCCACAGTAGACATGAGGGTGTGGGCGCAGTCGGACGGCACAATCAATTTGGAGTCCGTCGCCTGCGAAATTCGCGGCGTGGGTTATATCAACGATCGCTTTGCTCTCAATCTCAAAGGACAGCTTTGTGTACACCAAAGCAGCGGGGTAGCATACTTGAAGGGAAAAGCGGATTTGGAAGTGCAAGTAGAGTTACCGCCGCCGTTTTGGCTGACGCCCAAACCCATTTTAGAAGCAACAGGTAATGCTTTGCTCAAGAGCGTACTGATGAGCGTCAAACAGCGGTTGATGCACCAGTTGCTCTCCGATTACCGCCGGTGGGCAAGCAGTGAAACTGAGGTAACATCGATCGATCTCCCCCCAATCTTATCTTTAGAAGGGTGAAATCCTACTAGAGAAGGTGTTAATTAATGTATAGGGATATTTAGGTACAAATCAGGCCACTTACCAAGAAAATGGGTCTAAAGCCCGGTCCTTTTAGGACGGCTTTAATTTCCCCAGAACTGTGATAGAGTGTTTTA
>NZ_JAUBSA010000096.1:0-17208 GCF_036702115.1 Microcoleus sp. LAD1_D5
CCTCGAATGCAGGAACCTCGCTCTGTCTTGAAAGCTAAACTGCGGGCGTGATTAAGCCTTTTTCAGTGCCATTGGACTTAAGTCCTCCTAAAACTACTAGGACTAGCGTCATTACTACAAATTAATTTGATTGCGGTTGTGCGGTCGCAACTAATATCATATCATGTCTATTCTGACAATGTTAAGTCACTCTATTTAATTAAACCTCAAACAAGCCCAGACTGGAGAAACCAGGTTTTTAAAAGAAACCTGGTTTCTGCGTTTTCTATTTTTAATCAACTAAACACTTAGTCGATGTTTAACTCATTCATCCCCTGTGGGTTGCCAATCAGGAAGCAATCTTCCCACTCAAAACTATTTTTAAGCTACGCTGCATCCGGGATAGCAACAGGTTCAGATTTTTTGGTGGTGAACTGTGCGGGGGGTGCAAATTCTCTGAGATATCTCGACACCGATCGCAAATATCCCACTTCTGCTTGAATAGAATCCAGCGTAGAAAGACTCTCCACCAAGTCATCAAATTCATCAGCAGTAACTCCAGCACTGTGCAAGACTTCTTGGCTCAGCCGCCCGCAGATTCCTTGCAGGAGGAGTTCGATAATCTCGCTATAGTCAGCGATTTCCGTTCCGTAACCTTGCAATTTCTTCGGATTAATTCCCCACTGCAAAATCTTCAACAAGTCTTCAGGGACACTCCACGCAAAAGAGGAAGCAATCACTTCTTTTTCCGCTGCGACAAGAGCGTGCTTGATTTGCACTTCGGGGAAATCTGGATCAATGATTAAGCTTTCCAGCTTCGACACTTGTTTATCTAAGACGGGCAAAGAAAAAGGAGCTAATTCTACACTCACCATGTCACCACTATCGTTAACACTTCTAAAAGGATCTTCCAAAACATTAATTAGGAGGTGAATGTCTGTAGGTTTTTTCCAGTCAAACTGTCCCAGGAAAAACGGTTCTTCGTATCCCGGTAAAAGTCCTTGAAAATAAATCGGCAGATTTTTGCCTGATTCAAGAATTTTATAAAGAGCTACTTCCAAGGTTTCTGTGGGCCACCCGAGATTACTTACGGCAACAAATTTCAGTTTTCCGGGAACCGACACAACCAGAGAATTCAGCAATAAATGTACGGCTTCGACCAGATTTTGAGCGGTTACGTAGCGGTGGGGAGCATGAACGTTGACAGTTTTACCTTGCTCTACTTTTTTGGACATTTGCTCGCAGAACAAGCTATTTTCCAACATATGAGTAAAGCGAACCATCCCGTAAGTGACATCTCCTTCTTGAGCTGCTTTGGCAAATTGCCATTCGGCAAACTTCTTCGAGGCGGCGTAAACTTCGGTTGTAAAATATCGAGATGTTTTGCCTGTGGAAGAGAAGATGCAGTGTTCTATGCCGTATTCTTCGCACAGTTGGATGACGTGTTTACATCCTAACAGGCTGGTTGTAACTGTTTCTCGGATTTTGATTTCAGCGAGTCCGGGTTGGCGCTGGGCTGCTAGGTGAAAAACAATTTCTGGTTTTTCTACCTCAAATATGTGTTTGAGCGCCTCGATGTTGCGAATGTCAACGGCATAGAAAGTTACTGCACCTTCTCTGGTAAAAAGCGGGAGATTTTCTTCGGGGTTTTGACATCGGGCGTTGTCGGCAGAAATGATTTTAGTTGCGCCTAATTCGAGGAGTTTTTCGATTAAGAAACTGCCGACACATCCTTCTCCGCCGGTGATGAGGATGGTTTTTCCTTGGATTTGGCTGCTGACTTTGGCCGCGTATAGGTGAATGGTGCGATCGCGCACGTCGCTAAAAGGTTCGCTTTCTAATTGTCCGTCGGCTTGATAAGCTGCGATTAGCTGTGCGGTGAGAGTTTGTAAGGCCGCGAGGATTTCAGGATCTTGCGGTTCCGGGGAACCGGGCGGAACTAGCTGCTGGATGCGATCGATGATTTCTGCTGTGCTGGCACCTTCAAACACTTCTCTTGGGTTAAATGCACTCTTCACTTTTTTTGCTCCTTTAAATTCTAGAAATACCGTTGCTGATAAGCGAGTTGTTAAACAAATTAGCGAGGGACAGAATCTTTAAAAGTCTGGTTGGTTTTAGGATTTTTTAGACAGAAAGCTACTTAATCGGAAAGACACGCCATCAGCTCTGCTTGTAGTTTTATTAAGCGCTTTTTTAACCGCCTTATTTCTGCGATCGGCAAATATCGGCAAAGTCGGAATCTTCTCTGTCCAAAATTTGTCACTACAACTATATACTTAAATTGCTCAGTGTTGGCAATACTCCGAACATATCTTTACTATTTCTTTGCAATTACCTGCGAGTTTTCACGCAATTTTAAAGTTTATGTAAAGTAAGGTCTATGTTTAAAAAACTTAACAATAAACTCGACATTGATTATATCATTTTACTATTTAATTAAAATGTATGTTTTGTTACTAAATAGAGCGGAGTTTTAAGTAAAAATACGCACCCAAACTCTAACCAAATATTTCCGTCTGCTGAAAAGCTTGTTATCTTGATGGGTGGGGTAGTCCTGCTGTGCCTACCCCTGTCTGTGTGCTGCTACTAGGCGCGAACGGTGCGTTCTTTTTTGCTACCTTCAAAGCCACGAGCGTCCCCAACATCGTAGCCTCCTGTCCGCAAGCGGCGGTCTAAATCGCTGGCTTCGGGAGAAGTTTTTGCTGCTTCTTCGATCGTCACTCTGCCTTCAAGCACCAGTTTGTAAAGACCTTGGTTGATAATCTGCATTCCTTCGTAAGTATCATGTTCCATTAATCGGAAAGCTTCATCATCAGCACCTTTCATCAAGTAATCGTGCATGGCAGGTGTATTCACCAAAATATCGTGAACTGCTATCCGACGGTTGTCAACTGTTGGCAGCAAAAGTTGAGCAATTACCGCTACTAAAGAATCGCAAATTTGAATCCGCATCGCCTGTTGTTCCTCGGGCGGGTAGAGGTTCAACAACCGATTAATAGCGTTAATGGCGCTGCGAGTGTGGAGAGTTCCCAATACTAAGTGACCTGTTTGAGCTGCTTGCAACGCTGTATTGATGGTAACGCGATCGCGCATTTCCCCGATGAGAATTACATCTGGATCTTCCCGCAAAACTGCCCGCAAAGCCTGCTGAAACTCATGAGTATGCAAGCCGACTTCCCGCTGGCTGACCAAGCATTTTTTGGAGGGGTGAATGAATTCGATCGGGTCTTCAATTGTAACTACGTGCTTTTGCTCCATCTGATTCAGGTGGTCGATCATCGCAGCTACGGTTGTCGATTTCCCCGAACCGGTAGGCCCAGTAACCAATATTAATCCCTGCGATCGCAAAATGATATTTTTGAAAACTTCTGGCAACCTCAAGGAATCGATAGTAGGTATTTCCAAACTGATCAACCGCAATACTAGGGCACCGCCGCTGAGGGAATCAAAACAGTTGAGCCGACACCGCACGAAGCCAGGGTAAAAAATTGCTGAATCTAATTCCTTGGTAGTTGCAAACTGTTTTCGCTGTTCGGGGGTGAGAATTTCGGCTAGGTAATGTTCAAAAATTTCTGGCGTTACTTTAGGGTGGGTGGTCGCTACTTGCATCACACCGCGAATCCGAAATCGAGGTACTTGGCCGACTCGAATGTGAATGTCGGAAGCCGAGGCACTATGGGCATCTCTGACCATTTGTTCGATCGTACTGACGGGTGTCTCAACAGGCCGCTGCTGCTGCTGCTGCTGCTGCTGCTGCTGCTGCTGCTGCTGCTGCTGCTGCTGCTGCTGGGCTGCGGGGGGCGCACTCGGCGCGGGTGGAGGCGGCGCGGGAGTTGCAGCCAAAGGCGGGGGCGGGGGCGGTGTTCGGCGGGCTTGAGCCTCTGGTCGAAGGGGTGTAGGATTGTTTAATGGGTTCATTTTTTTGTCTCCAGTCAGTCTATTTTAGATTTTAGATTTTAGATTTTAGATTTACTCCACAGATTAATCTGGGAGCAAGAACTAGAGTCTAAAATTTGGGGATCGACCCTGACTGAGTGTCGGGGGCTTGTATCCGTTTTTGGGCGGGGTCAATGTAGATTTATTGCGAAAAAATGCCCGATTTCTAATCTAATCGCTCGCAGCTAATTCGGTGTTAAATGCTGAGAATATTTTAGAATTAGGCTTGATGGGGCGATCGAGTAATTAACAATTTAAACTCCTATGAACATCGGTCACAAAATTGCTGACTGGCTCGAAAATCGAGCTGTCACCCCCGCCTACGCGGGTTGGCTGCTCTTGGGGATGACGGTTTTCTTTTTTGGGTCTGCGACCAATACAATGTCTGGGTGGCTATATGTGCTTAGCGGTGGGGGTTTGGCGCTGTTGGGAGTAGCGGCAGTTTTGCCGGGAAAATCCCTCCGTTCCTTGGAAGTCCGTCGCCGCCCCATCGAACCGGTGAGTGCGGGCGATCAAATCACCGTCGAACTAGAAATCGAAAATCGCGCCCGCCAACCTAAGACTCTGTTACAAGTCGTAGACATCTTGCCGTTTGTATTGGGAGAACCCGTCGCCCGCCCCATCGAAGTCATAGACCCTAACAGTATATACAGGGATACATACTATCTAGAAGTCCGGCAGCGCGGGGTCTATCGTTGGCAAGAGGTAAACTTGAGGACGGCGGCACCTTTAGGGTTGTTTTGGTGCCGGCGCAGTCGCCCAGTCAAAGCGGTGGCGGTTGTCTATCCACAAGTTTTGCCCTTGAGCACTTGCCCTTTGATCGATCGCATCGGTCAAGAAGACAGCCCGCAATTTTACAATCGTAGTCGATCGCAAACTGCTACCGAAGGCCTCACCCGCAACCTGAGACCTTACCGCCACGGAGACCCCACCCGCCTAATTCACTGGCGCACCAGCGCCCGCTACGGAGAACTGCGGGTGAGAGAGTTAGAAGTTGCCGCCGGCGGTCAAGAAATTATTATTGCTCTCGACAGCGCTGCGGCGTGGCAGTCAGAAGAATTTGAACGAGCCGTGACTGTAGCGGCGTCTCTTTACTTCTATGCTAGCAAGCGCCTCTTAAACGTCAAACTTTGGACTGCCCGGACTGGACTCGTATCGGGGAACCGGGTAGTTTTGGAAACTTTAGCGGCGGTTAATGCTGGGGAAGATGCGGTTGAGAGTCTGCCGAAATTGCCGATAATTTGGCTGACTCAAAATTCTGCAAGTTTAAGCACTCTTTCCCCAGGCAGCCGCTGGGTACTCTGGCCGAGTGCCACTGCTGAAATAGGAGAAAAAATGTTAGTAAAACATGAGTTACCCGGTTTAGAAATTCGCTCCGACCGACCCTTAGAACTTCAGTTACAAGATACTCTGGAAAGAGCGATTAGTTATTAAGATAGTCCACGCCCGATCCTCTGGAAAGAGCCATTAGTTATTAAGATTAACTTCATGAGTTTTTAGGTATCAGAAACTTTTTCCCTTTTTAATCACATATTTTGGGCGACTTAAGAGTACCCACCACAATATTTTAATTCGAGAGAGATAGTTTAATTTAAATGGCGATCGAGCCGATCGAACTCTTTGCCTGACCATAAAATCTCAATCCCTATCACTCTCTAGTGTCGGGGATAATTTCGACTACATACTCCGGTACATATTCGGGTCGATTTTCGGACCGATTCGGGGGCAAATTCTGGGGCAAATTCTCCGGTGGATGCTCCAGCCTGACTCGCCGGATCGGGAGATTTGCAATCAGTGCTGTTGCCCGCTGGTCGCTCTCCAGCGAGAACTCAGATCCGGTGGTATCGATTTCCACGTAGCGAGATACCACCTCTAGAATTTCTCGGCGCATCGACTCAACCATTTCTGGGCTGAGTTCTGAGCGATCGTGGGCTAGAACCAGTTTGAGGCGCCGTTTTACCTCGTCGCGGCTGTTGTCAGGGGTGCGCGGGAAAAGTCGTTCGAGAAGTGTATGTATCATGGGTCGGGCTGGTTTGTCAAGGGTTAGGCATAGAAAAGGTCATACCATTTTCGATTTTCGATTTTCGATTGTCGATTGGGGAATCAGTGATTCCCGTCAGGTTTCGAGCTGGGCGACACTTTCATTCTTTTTGGGAACTGGTGTAACTGGGGGAAAATTTGGGCTAGTTTTTGTGATGCGGTCGCTGCTGTTAAAGATCGATCGCTCATATTGCAGCACATCACATAATTTTAGTGTTTAAGAACTTGCGGAGGCGAGTGAAGAAGTTTTCCCGACGGGGATTGAGATCTAGAAATTCAACTTTTTCGCCTTCTAAGCGGCGGGCAATATTGTCGAAGGCAGTTCCAGCTAAAGAGGCCGTTTCCGACAATACTAATGGTTCCCCTCGGTTGGTGGAAACGATGACGCGCTCGTCGTCGGGAACGACGCCTAACAGCGGAATGGCAAGGATTTCCCGCACGTCTTGTACCGACATCATATCATTTGCCAGCACCATTGCGGGCCTGATCCGGTTGACGATGAGGTTGATTTTCTTGACGTTGTTGGCTTCCAGCAGGCCGATGACTCGATCGGCATCGCGGACAGCAGCGATTTCGGGAGTGGTGACAATTATCCCTTCTTGAGCCGGCGCGATCGCATTTTGAAAACCTTGTTCAATTCCAGCAGGAGAGTCGATCAAAATATAGTCGTATTTTGCTCCCAACATCCCCACAAGCTGCTTCATTTGCTCGGCGCTGATGGCATCTTTCATCCGAGTTTGGGCAGCCGGCAACAGCACCAAGCGCGGCTGCCGCTTATCTTTCACCAAAGCTTGCTCTAATCGGCACTCTCCTGCGAGAACTTCTAATGCCGTATAAACAATGCGATTTTCTAAGCCCAGCAGCAAGTCTAAATTTCTGAGACCGAAATCGGCATCAATTACGGCAACGTTACGCCCCCGCTTAGCTAAAGCCATGCCGAGATTGGCTGTGGAGGTGGTTTTTCCTACCCCGCCTTTCCCTGATGTAACAACAATAATGCGAGCCATAAGCGATTTTAGATTTATTGGGAATTGGGAATTGGTGATTGGTAATTGGTAATGGCTAAGTGATAATTGGTCTTATTGTTAATTGATAATTGGCAATTCTTCTTTGGTAATTAGGCAGCCATCGGTTATTCAGGGAATTACAGCAGATGCCACGTTTATGAAGGACGCCACGCGATCGTTCTATCCCCGCCGTAGGGACACGGCGAAAGCCTTTGCCCCTACTTCATAAACTCACAACTTTCTTTGTTCTACTAATTCTCTATGAATTTGCACTTAATTTTTAAAGCGTCCTTTAGTGACTGATTTAGCCCCGGCAAAAATTATCAAGTGCAGGGTTAAAGAGAAATAGTATTACCAATTACCAATTATCACTGACCAATTACCAATTATCACTGACCAATTATCGATTACTCATTACCCCCGACTAACTGCGATTTGTCAAAATCAGAGGCTCTACCGATCCGAATCCCTTGGGGCGTCACATAGGCGACTTCCGGGAAAAACTGAGCGGGTGAGGTTTCTGGGCCTCTGGCAACATACTTAGCAATCCTAATCACCATCGGTTCCATCTGCAAGGTCATAATCACACTTTTGGTATTACCACCGGCACCGGCGTGCACGACTCCCCGCAAACGGCCCCAAACTAGGATATCGCCTCCGGCGATGACTGAGCCGCCGGGATTTACGTCTCCCAAAAGTACGATCGTGCCTGGATGGCGAATTTCTACGCCCGATCGCACTGTCATCTGCAAATATAAAGGTTCCGCCAGCGATTGCGGTTTTTCGGCAGTGGCTTTATTCAGGGAAGAAACCGGAGGCTGCTGTTCTACACAATAGCCTGCCGTAGCTGCGGCAACGGCTGTTTGGCGGCGGTTGGTGTGGACTCGTTTGAGTTGCAGTTCCACTTCGGAGAGGGCATCAGCGATTTCTTGCAGTTGGCGGATATCTAAAAGTCGATCGTTCCCCATCAATTGTACTTCTGCGTTTGGCTGCCAAAAGCGTTCTCCCGCATTCAGCCTGACTTTTAGCTGCTGCCAAAGTTCAGTCCAAGTCGAGGCGGAGGCTGTTGCAGGTTCGTTATTAGTTTCTGGGGGGAGTAGCAACAGTAGCTGTCCATCTTCTGTCTTGAGTCGGACTTGCAACTCTAAGCTGACTTCGGGTGTGGATTGAGGGGCGGCAGCAGCGGCTGCGGCGGAGGCATCGGGTGTCATGGGACAGTTTGATATCGGGTAGGGACAGGTTAACATCAATATTAGCCTGAGTCGTCTTTTGGCTCAGCATTTGGGGAGAAAGTCTTGTTTTTTTATTTTTAACGGCAGTTAGGGCAGTTCTATTTCGTTTGTGAAGAAGATTTTGTTTTAATGAACCACAGAGGGCGCAGAGGGCACAGAGAAAGAGAATTAAGAGTTCAGAAGATATAAGGAGAGAAGTTCACAAATTTGGTATCGATTATTGTGAACGAGATTTTTTTTGAATGAACCGCAGAGGACGCAGGACACAGAGAAAGAGAATTAAGAGAAGAGGGAAAGAGAGAATTTGCCAATTTTGGCATCGATTGTTATACACGCAGATCAGATGCAGATAGAAATAGTTTTGAATTCAATAGCGCTTACTAATTATTAATTTTCAATTACGTTATGCAGCAAATAGAACATTATCGCGGCAGTCTTCTCGGTTTAGCACTTGGCGATGCTCTCGGAACCACTTTAGAGTTCTGTCGCCCTGGAACGTTTGCGCCTATTAACGATATTGTTGGCGGCGGCCCGTTTAAACTGCAACCGGGCGAGTGGACGGACGATACTTCGATGGCGCTTTGTTTGGCTGAAAGTTTGATTGAGAAACGAGGTTTCAATCCAGTCCATCAGTTAAAAACTTATTTGCGGTGGTGGCGAGACGGACATTTGAGCAGCACTGGTAAATGTTTTGATATTGGCAATACGGTTCAACTAGCACTTGGGAAGTTTGAAGATACAAACAAACCTTACTGCGGTTCTACGGATGCTTGGGCTGCTGGAAATGGTTCGATTATGCGTTTGGCTCCCGTGCCTTTGTTTTATGCGAATAATCCTTTAGAAGTAATAGAAAAATCGGCAGAAAGTTCTCGAACTACTCACGGTGCTGCTACTTGTGTGGATGCTTGCCGTTATTTGGGTGCTTTAATTGCGGGGGCGGTGAATGGAGTTGCTAAAGATGTGTTGCTTTCGGAAAGATATTGTCCGATTTCTGGATATTGGGCAGCAAATCCCCTGGTAGCAGAGATTGATGAGATTGCGGCGGGTTCCTTTAAATTGCGACAACCTCCTGAAATTAAAGGTACTGGTTATGTTGTCAAGTCTTTGGAGGCGGCACTTTGGGCGTTTTACAACAGTTCTTCTTTTGCTGAAGGCTGTTTGTTGGCTGTAAATTTGGGCGACGATGCGGATACCACTGGTGCGGTTTACGGACAGTTGGCTGGGGCTTTTTACGGAGAATGTGGTATACCGGAAAAATGGCGATCGCAATTGGCGTATCTCCCTTTAATTGAATCTTTCGCCGATCGACTCTGGACTTTATCTCGATCGAGCTGAATATTTACCACAGTTTGCCACTGCATGACAACAGAGTAATCGGTCATCGGTAATTGTCAACCACTAAAGTGCGACTAATGATTACTGACTAATAACTGCAAAACTTCTTGACTTTTGCAACAAGTTGTGTTTAGCGGATTTACTCCGCATACCTCTAAAAAAAAAGATTTATTTACAAATCTTAATGTTTGATTAAATTTAGTATTATAATCTTGGTAACTTCCAACTAAGTATTTATTCTCACTATCATGATAGCGGATCAATTTCCTTGGCTGACCGCAATTGTCATCCTACCCCTCCTCGCTTCCATCGCCATCCCTTTTCTGCCCGATACAGACGGCAAAACCGTGCGCTGGTATGCGCTAGGCGTAGGTATTGCAGATTTTGTATTAATGTGCTGGGTGTTTTGGACTCATTACGATCCGAGTATCTCTAGTTTCCAAATCGTAGAGCAGTATTCGTGGATACCTTCTTTAGGCCTCAACTGGTCTGTTTCCGTTGACGGACTGTCAGTTCCCCTGGTACTGTTGGCGGGATTGGTGACGACTCTATCTATTTTTGCTGCATGGGAAGTCGATCGCAAGCCACGACTCTTCTACTTCCTGATGCTGGTGATGTACTCCGCACAAATAGGAGTGTTCGTTGCCCAAGACATCATGCTGCTGTTCATTGTCTGGGAACTAGAACTCATTCCGGTGTACCTGCTAATCTCGATTTGGGGCGGACAAAACCGCCGCTACGCAGCTACCAAATTCTTGATTTACACCGCAGGCGCTTCCATCTTTATTTTGATAGCTGCCTTAGCAATGGCATTTTACGGCGGAGGCACCCCCACCTTCGACATGGTAGAACTAGGCTTGAAGGACTACCCACTCGGTTTAGAATTACTGCTTTATGCGGGATTGTTCATTGCTTTCGGCGTGAAACTGGCGATTTTCCCCTTCCACACTTGGCTACCTGACGCCCACGGCGAAGCATCTTCTCCCGTGTCGATGATTCTGGCAGGTGTGTTGCTGAAAATGGGCGGATACGGACTGATTCGCCTGAATTTGGAACTTCTTCCCAAAGCACACGTTTACTTTGCACCGATTATGGCGGTGCTCGGCGTGGTCAATATTATCTACGGCGCGCTGAATTCCTTCGGCCAATCGAACATGAAGCGTCGCTTAGCCAATTCGTCGATTTCTCACATGGGATTCGTGTTGTTGGGTATTGCTTCCTTCACGGATTTGGGAATCAACGGGGCGCTGTTGCAAATGATTTCCCACGGTTTAATCGCCTCAGTATTGTTTTTCCTGGCTGGCGTTACTTACGATCGCACCCATACAATGATCATGGATGAAATGGGCGAGATTGGCAAAGTCATGCCGAAAGTGTTTGCCTTGTTTACCGTAGGCGCGATGGCATCTTTGGCACTTCCGGGAATGAGCGGTTTTGCTAGCGAACTTTCGGTATTTGTCGGTGTAGCAACTAGCGATATCTACAGCGATTCTTTCCGCGCAGCGATTGTGTTCCTGTCGGCGGTTGGAGTGATTTTGACACCGATTTATTTGCTCTCGATGCTGCGACAGTTATTTTACAACTGTGGGACACTAGCGGCTTGCGACCTTGAGGATCTGAATTTGCAGAACCAGAGAAACAATCTGGATGCAGCGGTTTGTTTCGGTAATAGTTGCGTTTTGCCTGGTGATGCAGAGTTTATTGATGCTAAACCTCGCGAATTGGCGATCGCATTTTGCTTTTTGATACCGATTGTCGGCATTGGTTTCTATCCTAAGATGGCGATGCAAGTCTACGATGCCAAGACTGTCGCAGTCACCGCAGAAGTCCGCCAATCTTACATCCAAATTGCTCAAGAAAATCCTCGGATTTATGCGAATCAACTTTTGCTTCCCAAAATTGCACAAGCTCAAAAATCGCCTGCTTTGGGCAAAATTACAAGGTCTGAATCTGCATCGGTTTTGGGCATTGTCAAATAATTTTATCGAATTCTGTTTTTGTTAAAAATTGGGCGATCGCTTTTGGCAAAGGGCGATCGCTTTTTTCTTATCGCTGAATTTCTGAAATAATTTGCGCCAGATTCTCCCTAGCATATCCCACCTCAAGAATCGATTTATCCTCCAGGTCAGAGGCAACTTTCTTCAAGATATTTAGCGGTTCTTCAGAGCCTATCGTCTTCATAAACAACACTTGCAACCGATTTTTTACTAATGCTAAAATAGAGCTACTTGGTTCGCCTTTATCCCCTTTCCGTTTAGCAATATTGATGCTCAATTTGTGAGTTTTCAACAGCCCCATTCTTTCTATTCCTTGCGTCTTAACCGTCTCCAAAACCTCAGCTCGAATTTGCTCCCCTAATCTGTCGCTCACATATTGCACGATCAAAGGCTGAAGCATAAAAACAGTTTCCCCGCCCTTACTAATTTTTTCAATCAGCGAGCGACGACCCAGAGAATCGAGATTTTTCAGCAAATCCGAAAGCGATAAATTGACCAAGATATGCTCTCGCAAACTCCCCAGGGAAATCGGACTTTGAGCAATAGCAATCCAGTAGGCAATCTCTTGTTCAGAGCTCGACATTCGCTCGAACTGCTGCGCCAGCAAATTGCTGATATGTTCTTCAATAAATAACGCCGTTGCTTCCAAAAGCTTTAAAACATTTCCCTCGAAAAACTCGTTAATTGTGGTCGCTACAATCTTTAATGCTAACAGATTGCCTCCGTAGCGGGATAACAAGATTTCCAACTCTTGATCTTGAGCCGACAAACCTTTTTCTTGGAAAATTTCCCGCGCTATTTCCGAGGAAATAGCAGGTTTTAAAGACCGCACTTTTTCTCCCGCCAGCAAAGCCAGTTCCGTAGGTTCTTCTGAACTAACTAGCAGTAAACAGCTATTGTGATTGACCTCTGACAGCCGCACAATTAAATCTCGATATCCTTCGCAGCCTTCGCGGTAGTGTCCCGCTAATTCTTCTGGTCTGAGAACCGCTTCAAAATCGTCTAAAATTACCAGACAGCGGTGTTTCCGCAGATACTCGACCAATCGCGAAATTTGGCTGTTGAGGTCGATCTGTACATCGGGTTGTTGTTGGTTATAAAAAAGTTGAATTAAGCTTCCTAGGAAGTCGGATGGTGCTGGTGTCGATCGCAGCGATCGCCAAATCACAAAATCAAACTCATTCTGTACCTGTTTTGCCAACTGCACCGACAGAGTTGTTTTGCCGCTACCAGCCAAACCCAGCAGCGCTACCAGGCGACAATTATCTGATACAGTCCACTGCTTTAAAGTAGTTAATTCTTCAGTCCGTCCGTAAAAAACCGAAACATCCGGTGCTTGACCCCAATCTTCCTGTCGGTGTCCGTTAGCGAAGCCCTCGGAGAGGAGCGCCATCTTCAATAGAGAGCCTTTACGTCGACTAAAATCGCTCGTTCCCTGATCCGTGTGGTATGAGAACAGCAACTGATGCCTCAATTCCGAAAGCTTTCCAGGGCCGTTCCCCCCGATCTGAAACTTTTTGTAAACTTCGCCGAGTCTTTTGCGAACGGCGATGTCGCTAATGCCAAGCTTTGTGGCGATCTTCGCCGTAGATTGACCATCGAGAGCCATAAACACAGTTTCTAACTCGGCATCTGTGACACCGCGCTGTTTGGCGATCGTTTGCACAAAGTTTTGAGGAATCGGAGTAGTCAAGGTAGGAATCTCGCCTATACTAAAAAAATCTATCTTCTATTATATTCTGTGAGTTCTCGCGGGCGAGCAATTGAATCGAATCTGCAAACGTTCAGCTTGCTTTTTGCTGTTTAGGCAGTTTTAGATATTTATACCCCTTTATCGATTGTGATATCAGTTTAAACAAAGAATGCAACTGTAGGCCCGCGATCCAAACCCATACAGAATCAGTCATTACCAATTTTTCAATTCTTTAATTCTTTAATTTAAAAGGGTATGAGGAACCGGGAATGGATCGGCATTGATTGTTGCTATGTCCCTACCGGTAGAACCTATTGTAGGATGGGTGGAGGCACGGCGATTAATTTATAGCACCAAACCATAAATCTCCAACCGCGCCACCACTCACCCCCAACCAACAACCGGGTAAATTCACCATTCCTGAAAGCAGCGCTGTATCAGGCTCAGCCAAAAACCTTCGCACTAGCGCGGTATTCTTCCGTCGAAACCAGCCGCCAACTCCCATCGCCCAAAAGTTCCAAAACCTGCTGGTGATATTGCAGCAAACTCATTCTGTGGCCGACACTGACAAACGTAGTTTTAGTGGCTTGCAATTGCTCGTATAAATGTTGCTCGTTCTTCAAATCCAAAGCACTTGTCGCCTCATCCAACATAGCGTATCTCGGTTCCGTCAATAACAATCTAGCAAAAGCTAAACGTTGCTGTTCTCCCAGCGACAAAATCTCACCCCAATCTAAATCCGCATCAAAACCGCCCAATCTGTCGGGCAAATCTGCTAAATTTACTGATGCCAAAACGAGGTGCAATTTTTCCTCATCAACTGCGCTGCTGGTATTGGGATACAAAAGTTGCGATCGCAAACTACCCAAAATCATATAAGGACGCTGCGGCAAAAACAACATTTCTCGGAGTTCCGGCCGCGCCAAACGGCCGGTTCCCGATTCCCACAAACCCGCAATTGCCCGCAGCAAAGAACTCTTCCCAGCACCGCTTTGACCGACAATTAACAGTCCTTCCCCTGGCGACACCGCTACCGACAAATCCCTAATCAAAGTCTTTTGCTGCTTCGGAGTATATAAAGTAACGTGTTCCAATGTCAACTGCGAATTTATAACTGTATCGATTCTTCGGATTTCGTCGAATTTAATAGCATTTTTTTCATTTTTTAAAGACTCATTAAACGTAGCTAGACGATTAATACCCGCCGCAAAAGCACTCAAGTCTTCAATATTATATACCACCAAAGAAAATGCCTCTAAAACCTGACGAAAAGCAAATTCAGCTTGAGTAATATCGCCGTATCTTATCTCACCTGCAAAGTAGATAGAAGCCAGAAACAAAGAGGGGATAATATAAGTTGCATATTTATAAGTGCGTGTAAAATATTCCAGATTCCGCTGCCAGCCAATTAGCAAATTAAAGTTCCGAACTGCTTCTAAAAATCGGTGTTTCACCTGAACAGATTCCTGTGCTTCTCCCCGGTAAAAGGCAATTGATTCTGCATTGTCCCTAATGTGAACCAATCCATAGCGAAAGTCAGCTTCTTTGCGAAGCTGATTGAAGTTCAAAACAATCAACCTTTTGCCAAAAATTACCATTACTGCCGTGCCAAAGACAGCATAAATAATTAGACCTATCGAAAGGCCTTCAGAAATAGACCAGAGAATCCACGTAAACGAAATAACATCAATAACTGCTCCCAACATCAGCAGCAAAAAATATAAACTTGTGCTAGTAAACGAGTTTATGTCTTCAGAAATTCGCTGGTCGGGATTGTCAATTTCTTTCTGAGAATTTACTTCGTAATAAGCGCGGTTTTGAAAATATCTATCCAGGAAACTATCAGTCATCCACTCTCGCCAATACAGTCCTAGTTTATCTTGGGTATAGCGGTAAATCACCACTATCGGAGTACCGATTATGAAAACTCCAGCATAGACCCACATAAACCGCCAAAAAGTGGTTTGATCTTTTTCAGCAAGTGATGTCGTAAAAAAGTTACCAATGTAGCTAATTACTACGTTAATTCCGCTAACCGACAGCGACAAAAATAGCAGCAGAGCTAACATTATCCACTGCTTCCAGCGCGGTATCAACTTGCTTCGGAAAAAGACAAAAGCAGCCAGCGGGAGGATTAGCATTAAACCAACGATCGCAATTGTCGGTGAGTAGATAATCCCTTTAATCAAAGTAGCTAAGCCAGCGGCCACCCCGTTAAAAGCGTCTGGAAAAAAGAGTTGAGCACCCAAACTGACAACACTGACAGCCACAAACATCGCAGCGAAGAGAAATATCAACAACAGCGCCACTAATCCTAAAAATATTCTGCCGCCCCCAGGCTCTAAAGGATAAAAGTAAGGCTGAGCGATCGCAATAAATCTCTGCCACAACTGACGGTCAAATCGATTCATCTTTGCTGTTTACAAAACTACTTTGACTGTTCTAACATATCAAGTGTTGTGACAAACTGCAGCAGTAATTTATTTCGGAGTTTCGCGAAAAAATTTGTCTCACCCACAGACGGAAACTGGTTTTCCGACTTAACTGGTGGCAAGAAAAAATTTAAGAGCTTAGTTCACGCTCTTAGATTCCTCTGTTGAATCAATTCTTTAATCTCAAATCTCAAATCGCTCTAGCTGGAAGAAGTTGCGCTATCGCCGGCCAAGTCCGACTGCAACTTACTGCTGTAAAATCGTTGGCTAATCCCTAAAATTACTTGTTTCATTAGCCAATACAAAACAGCAATTACTACAAAAGTGACAGCCATTACTAAAACCGGACGCTTGCCTATCAAATCGTTCATTACTGTGTTAACTAGCGCATCGGGGTTAGTCAGAATATCCCAACTGTTGAAGCGGATAAATCGCCCTAAATAAATTCCGATCGCCGAAAGTGCGTGTATAGTTATCTCCGTTGCCAGGATAAATTTACTCCAACCCTGTTGCTTCAAATAGTAACCCAAATTCATCACCGACAGCACGTAAGCCCCAAACCCGGCCAGCATAAACGCCAGATACTGCGGGATCAAAGCTAGAGTCACAATCCACACCGAGTGCCCCTCTTTAATCTGGCGAATCAGGTGAATGATATCAGTTAAAACGTAGGGCGCATTGGGTAAAAATGCGATAAACCAGAAAAAGCCGACCCACCACCGGAGAGAGCGAACTCCGCGCTGCCGCAGTACCCAGATGTCTAAAGCCATCAGTGCCAGCGTAATCGCGATCGCCCCCAAAACGTATGTTTTGCCCACATCTTGCACTATGTGCTTCAGATAGGCAAAAACAGGGCGCGTACTGAACAAAAAAGTAGCGCCGAGGAGAAAGCCCGTACCCCACAGCAGCCAGCGCGATCGAGGTTTGCGGAACAGCCAAAAACTCAGGCCCAGCGGTACTAAACTCAAAAACAAATTCCAAGACATCCAGCGGACATTGTGTCCCATTGCTTGCAGCGCTTCCAGGATTAATCCCATCATGTCAATTTTTATACACTTAAAGGTTTGATGCAGCACCGCTTCATTCGCAGCTTCAGTCTATTTTAGTCCTTAACTTGTAGGGTGCATCCGCTTATCGCTCCAGACGGCGCGCCTGAAAATTAGGAACTGCTACTACTTGTAGGGTGCGTCAGCTTATGACTCCACGCCCGCGCCTGAAAATCTAAAATCGACTGACGCACCCTACCACTGTGGAGTCAATTCTAAAATCTAAAATCTAAAATCTAAATCTAAAATCTAAAATCTAAAATCGACTGACGCACCCTACTCTTTATACACTTTGTCGATCGGAATCTCAATCTTAAAAGTCGTTCCGCATCCTATGGACGAAATACACTCAATATTGCCCTTGTGCTTTTCCACCACAATCGAGTGCGCGATAGACATTCCCAACCCCGTACCTTTACCCACAGCTTTTGTAGTACAATACTCCGGACAGTTTTTAAAGAGGGATGCGACGCCTACGGCAAGCAACGCTTACGCAATAAATCACAGAAGC
>NZ_JAUBSA010000097.1:0-16657 GCF_036702115.1 Microcoleus sp. LAD1_D5
ATTAATAATTAAATGGGGTCGCAAAATCAAAAATAAGGGCAATGCTTGTATCACAGTTTAAATGTGCAACAGCTTATAAGCTTTTCCATCGACACCCCCAATTACCAAACCGTAAACAAAGCTGATTCCCGGTTGGAGAAGTCCTACAATACTTAATCTCCGACCACGCCGTAAGGTTTGTTCTAGTCGTTTTTGCTCGCCTCGTTTGTAATAAGTGTAACCGGGCTCGCTTGGGAGCACAAAATCCTGATTCATCTAAATATTTTAAATCGATATCTCCCGCAGCAGCAGCCCATTCCAGCATATCTAAGTCGGCTTGTTTGATTGGGCGTGCTCTGATTTCTTGTTTTCCTTTGTGGCTCTTTCTCGCTCGTTTCCAAATAAACCCTTTTTTTTTAGTATTCGTCTTAATCGGTCGGGACTTAGTTTAATAGAGCGCTCTTTTTCTAATTTTTTAGCTAATTGAACACTATTGTATGTACGTGGTTCATTTTTGAGACATTCTGTTAAAAACTCTATGTCTGCTTCTTTCCACTTCGGTTTTCCTCCTCGACCTGACAACTCCCAAAAACCTTCCATTCCTAGTTTTTGCCATTTATGTAAAACCTCTCTCACTGTTTGTGGAGTCCAGTTAAAATGAGCTGCTATTTTTTCTTTGACTTTCTGGGGAACATTCGCAGTTCTCAATTTTAATAGAGTTTTATCTTGCTCTTGTGTCAGAAATATCCTTAATCTAGCGCCCATATATTGAGTTACCTTGGTAGACGTATTCCCTGTCTTTACTTATTTTATTAACATAGTTTGGTTTTTTCGCACCGACTTACTTAGGCGTTTTCTGTGGTCATCATCTACCTGCATATAGTCCAAAGCCACTACACTAAAAGCTTTATTAACTTGCTTTTGGATAGTTGCTAAGTTAGCCCGGTCTTGAACTGATTTCAATCCCGGTAGATCAATCAATTCAACTCCGATTCCGTTGGGTAAACCTAGCAAAGAAGCATCACAAGCAGGTAAAAGAGGAACCTGAGCGGTTATTTGTGGCGCAACATACTCACGCTTTTTCCGCGCCGCGTGATAGGAGTGCATCACGGTGCTAATTCGCTGGTATAAATCCTCATCGCTTAAGCCTGTCCATTCACCAGTATCCCAAGCAGCATCTTCCGTTTCTGCAATCATTAATCTCTGTTCTTGAGAATGTTTGATGGTTAATACACCCCCACTCATTTCTCCGGCTTCAATCGGGGCAATTTTTCGACCAATCAGCGCGTTAACAATCGTTGACTTTCCAGAGGAAGTTGTGCCCAGAGTAGCAATCCGAAAACTAGGATTTTCTAGGCGTTGGACGGCTTCTTGATAAACAGTTAAAAAATCCTGTAGGCAAGATTGAATCCCCGAATCAGCAAAAACATCCGGGGACGAGTTGACTAAGCTAGAGACTGAGTTGCCTAATTCTTGTAAAAGGTTGCGGATGTTGTTTAACTTAGATTCGATTACAGGCCTGGCAAAAATGCTTTCTTAATGATCTTGGTTAAGTATAACTAAGGAGGCACGGCGTCGGACATCGTACATCCACGGATGTTTTAAACCTTGCCACAAAATAGAGAGTCACTCTTAAATCAATTTGTAGAGTGGCTCGGAGATTTATTATTTCGATTTTAACAGGTTTATTCTGCTCCGGGGCATCCTACGCACTAGGCTGTCCCGCACCTGGCGTTATATTTTTCGGGCGGGCGGGACACCCCATAATAATTTCATCAAACTTGACTGTACAATTTATATGCGCCTGAGCTTGTTAATCTCATTATTATGTTTAGGGGATAATGGGTGTCACCATCAACATAATAATGAGTTGATGCAGAGTGAGCGACCGATCGCCAATTACCAATAACCAATAACTATTGATAGCGAATGTTTGCTTGTTTCATGCGCCGCAATGCTTCTCCCAGCCGATCGCAATCTGCAATTAAACTAATTCTCACATATCCTTCGCCGCCCGGCCCAAAAGCATTGCCAGGAGTCACCACAACACCCGTTTGCTGCAAAACATTCAGGGCAAAATCAGTCGAACTCATGCCGGGAGTGCAGGGAACCCAAAGATACATTGCAGCCAGGGGTTTAGGAATATTCCACCCTAATTCTGCCAATCCTTCCACCATGAAATCCCGGCGAGTCCTGTAACGATTCTGCACTTCGTGCAAGTAACTATCCGGCAATTGCAGTGCTGTTTCTGCTGCTGTTTGCAAAGCCGAAAATATACCGTAATCTAGGTTAGTTTTTAATGTCCGCAAACCTTGAATAATCTTGCTATTTCCTACTACAAAACCGACGCGCCAGCCGGCCATATTGTAGGTTTTGGACATGGTGTGAAATTCGACACCGATTTCTTTACCGCCGGGAATTTCTAATAAACTTGTCGGTTGATAGCCGTCAAAGGCTAATTCCGCATAACACAAATCGTGAACCAGCAAGATTTGATGTTTGTGTGCGAAAGCCACAATATCTTTGTAAAATTCGCGGGGTGCTGTTGCTCCAGTCGGATTGCTGGGATAATTGAAATAGAGGATTTTGGCTTGTTCGGCTACACTGTCGGGAATGTCGGCTAAGTCAATTACCCAGTCGTTTTCTGGTTTGAGGATGATGTTGTGAACTTTTGCACCGGCGATAATTGGGCCGCGAAATAATACGGGATAAGCAGGACTTGGTACTAATATTAAGTCGCCGGGATTGATATAGGCGATCGCAAAATGTGCTAAACCTTCTTTAGAACCCAACAAAGGCAATGCTTCGCTTTCTGGATCGAGTTCAACATTGTAGCGGCGGCTGTACCATTTAGTAATAGTACGGCGGAAACTGGCAGTTCCTTCAAAGGGTGGATAGCCGTGATTGGCAGAATTTTGGATGGCTGCGACGGCGGCTTCTACTACTGGTTGAGGAGTGGCACCGTCGGGGTTTCCCATTCCTAAGTCTATTAAATCGAGTCCTTGTTCGCGGGCGCGGGCTTTGAGTTCGTCGAGACGGGCAAATACGTAGGGCGGTAGTTTTTGCAACCTGTCAGCAGGGCTAATCCAATCCAAGGTCATTTATTTTGTGTCAGTTGTCAGTTTTCCTGGTTTGTAGTAAGGACTTTCGTCCTTGCTAGCACAGCCTTTTCAGGACTTTAGTCCTTACTACAAACTGTTTTAATTCTTAATCTTTAATTCTCCCACAGGTGCGGTGGTAGAAACCATCGCTGCCATTAATTGTTGGGGAACAACTTTAAAAGGCAGTCGGTGGATGTCGGAATTGGGATTGCAGGCTATGTCGGCGGCGCGCTGCAATTCTGTGATGGTAATGTCTCCGAGTCCTAGGTTGTCTAAAGTTTGGGGTAATCCAATCTCGGCATAGAATTTTAGCAGTTGCTGTCTGGCGCTAGCGGCGAGTTGATTGTTTTGCAGCATTTCTTCTAGTCGCAGTTGTACTAAAATGCCGTATGCGACTTTTTCGCCGTGCAATGTGCCGTGACTTGCTAATAGATGAGTTAGACCGTTGTGTACGGCGTGGGCGGCGACGGTGCGACATTGAGCACCACCAATTCCACCGATTACTCCTGCTAGCAATACGGCTGCATCTGTGACTTCTTGCCAGGTTTCGCTACCGGGTTCTTTGAGGGCGGCGGCTGATTTTTGGAATAAAATATCGCGCAGTATTCTAGCTTGTTGGACGGCGGAAATGATCAGGGTTTGTTCGGAGTGTCCGCTGCTGACTGATGCTTCGTACCATTTGGCGATCGCATCTCCAATTCCTGCTACTAATGTCCGCTGCGGTGCGGTTTGAATTAAGCCGTAGTCGAGTATTAATAAGTCGGGACATCTGGCTAATGTGACATCGTATTGGAATGCACCTTGTTCTGAATAAATGTTAGAAAGGGCTGTCCAAGCGGCACAGGTGGCTGCTGATGTGGGTATGGTGACGATCGGGATTTTGCACTGATGGGCGACGAGTTTGGCTGCGTCTAAGGCTTTGCCGCCGCCGACACCGATGATGAAGTCGGCTTGATGGGTTTGGGCTGCTTCCCGGAGGGTTTCGAGGCTGGTTTCGCTGCAATCCTTGCCGTATGCTGTTTCGGCGAATTGTAACTGCTGCTGTTCGAGGATTGGTTGCAGGTAGGGTTGGGCGGCGGCGAGGGAGTTGCTGCCGCCGACGATTAGCGGCCTCTTTCCGAAACGGGCGATCGCATCTCCGGCTTGTGCGATCGCCGATCGACCACGCAATACACAGGCGGGAGCAATTGTCAAGGAATAAATTGCAGTTGGGGTGGCGGTTTTAGTGCTTTGGGTTTGAGTCATCGAACCACTGGATAAGTGACGAGAAGGTTGACGCTTTGCAGGATTGCTGGATTTTCTAGGATAACTCTAATCTATGCGGAAATGGTAAGTTTTATAAAGTTTTTATTAAGTATTGTTGGGCTGTTGGGGGATGGGAGGGGGGAGTTGAGGGGCGATCGCTATGATAAATTTAGGAATATAAGCAATTTCAAGGATAGGGCAATGCTGACTAAACAAGATTGGGACTGGTTAGCAGTGTGTTCTCATTATCAAACGGCTGTCACAGTCCAGACACTTCTCAAAGAAGGAAAATCTATGGAAGCAACGGCAGGTTTAGAATCTTTAATTGAAGCAATGGGAAGAACCGAAAAACGAGCATTAAAAAGCCAGTTAATTCGTTTAATGCTTCATATTATTAAATGGAAATCTCAACCTCAAAAACAAACTACTAGCTGGGCTATTAGCATTCTATCCGCACGCCGAGAAATAGAAGATATTCAGGAAGAAGTTCCTAGTTTAAATCGTGAATTTATTGCATCTATTTGGGATAAATGTTTTCAAGCAGCCGTGAAAGAGGCTAACACCGAAATGAGGAAAGTTGAATGTCAATTGACTTCCCTTTCTTGGTCAGAAGTTTTTGAAGATGAATATACTTTGTCGGATGGCGCTTTAGAAGATGGAAATTTTGAGTAAAGTGCGCGATCGCATTTTTTGGACTGACGTAGCCACCTGGTTTCTCAACCCAACCTGTTTACTGATCGGGACTTACGCAGAACCTTATATATGTTATAATTGAGGCTTAACGTACAACTCCCAGACTTGTTTCACTGCTGCTGCATCTGCTTGAGAAATTTGCCCGATTTTCGCTAGCAACAAAGACTTTTTTAAACAATCTAATCTAGACAAACGTACTGTAGTCATCATAAAGTCCTTCGTCTTCGGGTAGGTAGCCTTTCAAAAAAGCGTCGTGGCTGCGGGTGTAACATTTCTCAATTAAATACTCCTCGCCATCGAGTGCCGAAAACTCGGTTAATTCAGGATATGTCAAAAAATCTTCGGCTGTAGCAGCCATATACGGTGCTAGTAGTTTATGGCGTTCTGCTATTGGCAGGCTAGCAATTTCTCTAAGTGATAGCTTGAGAGTAGGTTCGGTTGTTGACGAACTGTTAGACTCAGAACTTTCGCTGGATAACTGCTTTTTTTGTTCCGCTTTTTGCACGAGGAATTGTGCAAAATCGAGCACTTCTTGTTGTTTCTCTGTTGGCAACTGTCGCAGATTCTCTAAGACTGCTTGCTCAAAATTAATTGTTTCTGACATTTGAATTACTTTCCTTAAGTGTTTCTCGGTTTATTTCTCACGCAGTCAAGTTTTGTAGTTCCATATTGGCAAATCGCGCCATAATTTTCATCTTTCCCTCTTACTTCACCCATCACACCGCCAAATCTTGATAATCCCATCAGAACTGCCACTAACCAGAGTGTTTCCATCCGGGCTAAAACTGACCGAATTAACCTTGGCTGAATGCCCTGTGAGAGTGCGAATTTCCTGTCCGGTTTTCAGATTCCAAAGCTTGATAGTGTTGTCTCCACTACCACTAGCAAGAATTTGTCCATCCGGGCTGATGACAAGGGAAAAAACCAAGTGTGAATGCCCTGTTAGAGTGCGAATTTCCTGTCTGGTTTTCAGATTCCAAAGCTTGATAGTGTTGTCTCCACTACCACTAGCAAGAATTTGTCCATCAGGGCTAATGACAACGGAAAAAACCGAATCTGAATGCCCTGTGAGAGTGCGAATTTCCTGTCTGGTTTTCAGATTGCAAAGCTTGATAGTATTGTCCCAACTGCCACTAGCAAGAGTTTGTCCATCCGGGCTGATGGCGACAGAATAAACCGAGGATGAATGCCTAAGGAGAGTGCGAATTTCCTGCCCGTTTTTCAGATTCCACAGTTTGATAGTATTGTCTTGACTGCCACTAGCAAGAGTTTCTCCGTCTGGACTAAAAGCAAGAGACCGAATTAAACTTGAGTGACCCTTGAGAGTGCTAATCTCTTGTCCAGTTTCTAGATTCCACAGCTTAATTGTTCTGTCATAACTTCCACTAGCTAAAATTTTTCCATTAGGGTTAATAGCAACGCAATTAACCGCACCTGAATGCCCATAAAAAGTACGAATCAGCTCTCCTGTATGGATATTCCAAAGTTTGCTGCAATTTCCACTGCTGTTACTAGCAAAAGTCTTGCCATCTGGACTAATAACTACGCAATCAACAGATGGCATAGCTACGCTATTCAGACTTTTTACACATTTGAAGGAGTGAGCTTTTCTAATGATTTTTTCTTCTATTTGTTGTTGGCGTTGGGCTTCAGCTTTGGCAGCTTTTTCTATTGGTTGTTGGCGTTTTGCTTCAGCTTTGGCAGTCTCTTGAGATTGACGTTCCGCTTCTACTTGCTCCATCAGCTTTTTCAACTCCTGTTCATACTGTTCTCCCTGTCGCCGCTGAATATCCTGAAGAATATCAAAATAAGGTTTCACCCATTCTTCTGCCAACCCATCTTCAGCCAATTCATCCTTTAAATTAAACAACTGAGGTTCATAGCCAGGGTCAATATTGAGATAATACAAATCGGCTAAAAATCCCGCCAGCAACTTGTGAATAGCCACAATCAACTGCCGAATCATGCGGAGGGCTTTTTTCTCACTTACCCCAGATGCTAAAAGTGCATCTTTGGCCTCTTCCCAGTCAAAAAGTTTGGTAGAAAACAGGGAGACTTCCTGATTATTCAGGAATCCCCAAAAACCGACGCGAAAAGTTACCGCATAGTCGCTGATATCGCTATATAAAATTGTAGTAGGAACCGGAGATAAAATTCGCTGCAAGCGTTCCACATCAATATCACCAATCGACTCAGTGAAATAGTCGCTATAAAACTTAACTGGGCGTAAGACATCCTGTTGAGGATAATGCTGTCTAAGAAAATCTCCCACACTTCTCATCTCTATTGGCAAATCTTCACAGAAGGTTTCCGGGCAGCGCTTGCTAATTTTGGGCGGTGATAGTAAGATTAAGAGGCGGTGTTGCTGCTGAAGTAAAATCTGCTTAGTTTCCTCTCGATTCAACTTAGAAAACCAAGTATCTTTATCCCAAATTGTTTGAATTTCAGCCAGCTTGATCTGAATATCCTTTGCTTGCAATTCCCGCATCAAATCCCGCTGCAAGGCTGCCAGCTTCAGTCTGTCTTCCTGTTCCTGTTCCTGCAACTCAATGCGACGTGCCGTTTGTGCTACTGTTAGCTTTAACAATTCCCGGTCTCTGGTATCTTTGGCTTTCGCGTATTCCAGCATTTCCTGGGAATAACGCTGTTTTGCTTGATCTATCTCAGTCGAATCCGATGAATTATTAGGATAGGGAATCAGGATATCTCGGTAATTTTGAGAGTTATTGCCGAAGACTTCTCCTAGTTTGTAGCCGATATTTCGGGCGATGGGTGAGAGCACTTCTGAGATGTAGGGAGCGATAGCGGCGATGATTGTTGGAAGCATAAATGTGCGTGAGGATGCGGTTATTAATAGTGTAGCAGGATGTTAGGAGGTATAATTCGGATGGTTGCGAGATATTGTGCACTTGTTGATTTTTAGATTTAATTTCATCATTGATACTCCTGGACGCAGAAACCAGGTTTTTTACGGACATACTGCATAAAAATATTTTTAGACTTTATCCTGTAATGTACCGCATCTGCGGTACAATTATCAGTTAGCTGGCTTCGCTTTTGGCTGAAACCATGCTTCTAAACTATCTGCCAGTGTTTAAGATTAAGCTATTCACCTCTAATTGCTGGAGTTCAATCTATGAGAAAGCCACAAACTGTTAAAGCTTTGGAAGACCTAGGACGGGTTCAACTCTCTAAGAGTTTTTTCATGCGTGAGTTTCTTTATTCAGAAATCTCTCAAATTGAAGGTATCCCTAACATTCCTAGCGATCCTGACTTGGCGATCAAAGCAGGAAAGAATTTGTGTGAGAGGGTGCTTGAACCAATTCAAGATGCGCTCGGTCGGATTAGTATCCGCTCAGCCTATCGTTCTTGTGCGGTGAACGCCAAAGGAGCAGAGAATAAAAATCAGTACAACTGTGCCAGTAATGAGGCCAACTATGCAGAACATATCTGGGACGTAAAAGATTCAGATGGGTATATGGGAGCAACAGTATGTATTATTGTTACATCATTCATCCCTTACTATGAACGCACTCAAGATTGGACAGCATTGGCATGGTGGATACATGACCACATTGATGCTTATGCAGAAATGACCTTTTTCCCAAACTATGCAGCGTTCAACATTAGGTGGAGCGAGAATCCTAATGTTTCAAAAGTAATTTATAGCTACGTAGAAAACCCGCACACTGGTAAGAAGAGCGGGTATCTGACAAAGAAGGGGATGGATAATTTCTTAGGTTTGCATGAGCAGTTTTACCAAGAATTTATCGATCGCTGACTAAACATCTTTTTCAACTTCTATGCGATAGTTGTAGCCCTGTTCGGTGAGGAATAGTTGGCGGTGTCGGGCAAAATCTTCCTCGCAAGTTTGTAGCGATACTAATGTATAAAAGCTGGCATTGTGTCCGTCGGGTTTGGGGCGGAGAATTCGTCCGAGGCGCTGCGCTTCTTCTTGGCGAGAACCATACTTTCCCGATACTTGAATCAACACATCGGCATCGGGTAAATCGACGGCAAAATTGCCCACGCGAGATAGAATTAATCCGGGAATTTCTTTGTGACGAAATGCTTCGTATAACCGATCGCGATCTGCCTGTTTTGTCTTCCCCGTAATCAGAGGCAATTCGGTAATTTTGGCGATCGCATCCAACTGTTCGAGATACTCACCAATAATTAAAATACGGTGTCCCGCCTCCTTTTGCAACAAACTTTGCACCACATCCAACTTACCCGGATTTTCCGCAGCAATCCGAAACTGGCTGCGGCGGGGCGCTAGGGCATATTCCATTTTTTCCGCCTCATTTTGGGCGACGCGGATTTCCGTACAATTGGCAGTCGCAATAAATCCCTGTCCTTCCAATTCGCGCCAAGGTACGTCATAGCGCTTGGGCCCAATCAACGTGAATACATCGCCTTCTTTCCCGTCTTCGCGAATCAATGTCGCAGTTAAACCTAACCTGCGTCGTGCTTGTAATTCAGCGGTGATCCGAAATATCGGTGCTGGTAATAGATGGACTTCATCATAAATAATCAGTCCCCACGATTGGGCGTTAAACAACTCGAAATGCGGGAATTCATCATCTTTATTCGATCGATAACTTAGCATTTGGTAAGTCGATAGGGTGACAGCAGCCGTCTGTTTGGAGACACTGCTGTACTCAGCGATCGCATCCTCAGTTAAACTCGTTTTGTCTAATATTTCCCTGCGCCACTGGTGCACTGAAGTCAAACTGCTGGTGAGGATGAGTGTCTTTTGCTTTACCAAACTCATCGCTAACATCCCGACTATGGTTTTACCAGCCCCGCACGGTAGGACGATCGTCCCACTGCCACCTTTTACGTCCCCATCCTGATAGAATGCTTCTGCGGCTTTGTGTTGATAAGCACGCAACTTAAAGGGCAAGTCCGCTAAAGTTCGATCGCGCAAAGAAATCCCTAATTCGGCACCCTCCACATATCCAGCCAAATCTTCTGCCGGATAGCCCACCGCTAGTAAAGCTTGCTTGAGTACGCCGCGATTCCCGGCATCGATTTGAAAGCAAATATCAGAGATGCGCTTCCCCAACATCGGTTTGACGCGATCGTCCCGTACCAGCAATTCCGCTAGGGGCAAATCGGCAATTCGCAGTTGTAAATCGGGGTTAGCCGCATCGATTCTTTCAATTACAGTTAATCCATACCGCGCCCCCAACAGTTCAATTTCCTGCGCTACGGACTCAGGAATGGGATACTTGGCATACTTTCGCAAAGCGGAGATCGCCTCTTCAACAGGCATTCCCGCCGCCCGCGCATTCCACACGCTGAGGGGCGTGATGCGATAGGTGTGGATGTGTTCGGGACTTTTGATTAATTCGGCAAAGGGGGCGATCGCTTCTCGCGCCTGTTGTGCGGTGGGGGCGTGAACTTCTAGTAAGATCGATCGATCGCTTTGCACGATCAAAGCATTTTCGGGAACATAATTCATAGGTTGTTTCGATTGATAGATGAACCGCAGATCAACGCAGATGGTTTTAACTGAGATATTGCACCATTCTCAATTAGCCTTTTGTGAACAGGCAAGATGCCTGTTCCACAAAGAGTTGATTTCTTGTGGAACAGGCATCTTGCCTGTTCCTGACAATGGTGCAAGATGTGAGTTTTAAGAGGTTTTTTGACTTTGGCAATTTTGTCTAATACTATTTATCCCGCTGGGGTAAGACGTAGCCGACTTGCCGCAGGGCGTTGCGAAACTTAGTTTCCTGGGACAATGGAACTGCTAAAGTGCGATCGCCCGCTAGCTGACAGAATTTTTTGGTACGGGAATCATTGGCAATCAACACTGCTAAATGGGCGTTTGTACATTCGATTAACTTGGCAGTTCCTAAGTCTTGCAAACTATTCGATCGTTCTGTAACATCCGTCAAAAATCGCTGTACGGTTTCCGGTAGCGGTTCGATACTTCTTGTCTCTAAAACTTCTTTAAATTCTGCTAGCGGGTATCCAGCTTCAATGGCGGTAAATAGCTTTTGTCGATCGAGTTGCCAGACGACATCGGAAACTTTTTTAGTATAGAGATCGAGGACGATCGCATCTGATGCCGCGATGCCTTCTCCTGCTACAACAATATCTAAATTGGGCAGTACGCGGAGTGTTTGACGGAACTCAATTGCTGGCGGGATGTAATTGTCAGTCAATCCCAAACAGTAAGCCCCCAAAGCTGTCAGGCGAAAAGAGATTAAGCCGTCGTAGCGGCTGAGAAATCTCAAATCGTCCGTACCCCAAAGATCGTCAAAATCGCTGGGTACGAGGGACGGATCGGCATAGGCAACATCAATTATTCCCAGGGTAGCAACATACTCAAACAACAGGCAGCGCATATATCTTTCTTGCAGGATATGCCAATCGTGACTGCCCGAATATCCTAAGTTACCATACCCAAATTCAGAAATGTATAGATTTTCGGGGTCGCGCGTTACTTCAAACCGATTCCCCTTTGCCAACATATACCTGCTAAATTCGCTAAACAGAATCCATTTACCAACAGGACATTCTGCTAGCCTTGAGGCGATCGCCTCTCTCCGCCCCGCCACCGCTGTCATGCCGCGCGCGCCCTTCCCGGTTTGTCCTTTAATCGCATCAATGCGGCGAAATTCATCAAAAGTGTTTGTTTTTAACCAGCGCTTCCATGCTGTCTGTAATCCTTTGGCAGGTGATTCTTGCAAAGCTTTCTGTCCCGCTTTGGTCAAAACTAGCTTTTTGCCCGATAGTTCGGCGAATTTGCTCGCTTGGGCGATCGCGGCCCAAGCAAAGGATTTGATGTTACCAACCTCGTAGAATATATCGCCCTTTTCCAAGGTACCTTGGCGCTGTTCGTCGTTATAAAAATCACCCCCTTGCAATACAGCGGCGATCGCTTTCAGAGTTGCGGCACCCGGTAATGCAGTTTTCTCACTAACGGCAACTTTGCCCGACTGAATCAGACGCAAAACTGCTTCCAAATCCTTTGGGGCTGCCCGTTCCATTTCAAAAATAGTCAAAGGAAGTTCGTACTCGGATACCTCTATTTGAGATGTACGAAAGTTATGTTTTTCTACACGAACCATAAAATTATCTGGCAGTACATCACCAACCAGATTTAAGGGAGTTGCTTGAGGTTTTGGCACAAACTTCAGCAATTTTTCTTCAAGATCGTAGGGTATCGCAGTGCCGTAGAAGAACAAGCATAGTATGGATGGTTCTCGGTTGTATCCATAGCGATCGCTCTTTCCCCAGTCTGGTTGTTGTCCGTATTTCGCCATAAATACATCGGCATCATAGCCACCACCTGGCCCATGTATAACTTCCGCTACGGCTGCTTTTTGCAGGTCGTCTAATTGCGCCCAAACTTGCTTAAGTTTTTGTCCCTGCATTTGCTCTTTAATCCCAGCAACCAGGTCAGCTTTGCGGGTTAATTTACGATCGCCCGACAACAGTGCATTCAGCTTTTTTAAATCTTCAACAATTATTCCTTCGAGTGCCTCTTGGAGGGTAGGAACATCATCTATGGTTTGGTAACGCGGCATAATTTTTGGCAACTCGCCTGCTGCAAAATTGTTTGTGCTACCAAATATAACAACTTTCCGAAAATTCTAACTTGAATTTTTGTAACAAAATCCCGAAGAAGAGTTTAATATTTATGGTTAAACACGCAAATGTTATCTGATAAACTACAGAAGGAGGTCATCTAAATAACTCCGAATTACACAAGGATTCTTGGAGAATTTAATGGAAATAATCTTAATTTAAGATTTGAGCTTTGAGATTTAACTCGGAGTGTGAGATAATTATTTACAATCCTGACTTGTGTTTTACTGAACCCGCCGGCGCGGTAAAACAGGAGTGGCAGTCAGCATTATTAAAAAAAAATCCCAATTCCCAATCATCACAAACAAGGCGATATGAGCGAGCACCCAACCATCAGCTACCGCACCGAAAGCGACTCGATGGGAGACAAACAAATCCCATCTAATGTCTATTACGGCATCCAAACTCTAAGGGCTATTGAAAATTTCCCTGTCAGTGGCATTAAGCCTTTATCAACATACGTTGATGCTTGTGTTTTAATTAAAAAAGCAACGGCGCTCGCCAATGGCGAACTCGGCTGCATTCCTCAAGACATCAGTCAAGCAATTGTCCAAGCAGCAGATGAAATCCTAGCTGGCAAATTGCGCGATCAATTTGTAGTTGATGTCTACCAAGCCGGGGCCGGAACTTCTCACCACATGAACGTTAATGAAGTTCTTTCAAATCGCGCTTTGGAAATTATGGGCGATGAAAAAGGCAACTACAAGCGCGTCAGTCCAAACGATCATGTAAACTACGGTCAATCAACAAATGATGTGATTCCGACGGCGATTCGGATCGGCGGATTGTTGGCGTTAGAAAAGACTCTGTTTCCGGCTTTGTCGGAGGCCGTAGTCGCCCTAGAAAACAAAGCCGAAGAATTCAAAGATATCGTTAAATCCGGCCGCACTCACCTGCAAGATGCTGTGCCGGTTCGACTCGGCGACACCTTTGGCGCTTGGGCGCAAATTCTGAAAGAACATACCTTGAGAATTGACAGGGCATCCGATGATTTGACATCCCTGGGATTGGGGGGAAGTGCGGCCGGAACAGGCTTAAATACTCACCCTGAATACTGTCAAAAAGTTGCTGAAATTCTCTCCGAATTAATCGACCAACCTCTGAAACCAGCAAAGCATTTAATGGCTGCTATGCAGAGTATGGCACCCTTTGTAAATGTGTCCGGTGCACTGCGAAATCTCGCTCAGGATTGCGTTAAAATGTCCCACGACTTGCGTTTGATGGACTCCGGGCCGAAAACGGGTTTGAAAGAAATTCAACTTCCTCCTGTGCAACCTGGTTCGTCCATTATGCCGGGAAAATACAATCCTGTGATGGCAGAAATGACATCGATGGTTTGTTTTCAAGTTATGGGTTACGATAGCGCGATCGCCCTTGCCGCCCAAGCAGGACAATTAGAATTGAACGTGATGATGCCCCTGATTGCCTACAATCTCATTCACAGCATCGAAATTTTGGGCAATACCATCAGCGCTTTGACGACACAATGCCTCGCCAAAATTGAAGCTAAGGGCGATCGGTGTCTCGCTTATGCTGAAGGTAGTCTCGCCCTCGTTACTGCCCTCAACACTCACATCGGCTATCTCAACGCCGCCGCTGTCGCCAAAGAATCTCTAGAAACGGGCAAATCTTTGCGGCAAATTGTGCTAGAACGGGGTTTAATGAGTGCAGAAGACTTGGCAAAAGTTCTAGATTTAGAGAAAATGAGTGCGATGCCAACATCTTCTGCTAACGTATAGGCGATCGCAGGAATCAGCTAGAAACTAGAAGGCTGAACTCGATTTAATTCTGCCTTCTGTCTTCTGAGTTCTGCCTAAGCCCTGTTACAGGTTAAAGTTAAACAATTCAGAATTCAATTTTTTTAGATTTAATTCTGAATTTTTTTTATAGTCTAAAGTTTGGGAGCAAGATTTATGCGCGCAGGTTCTTTTGCAAAATTAACTCAAGATAAAGAGAACACAACTCAAGTGACATTTCATTATGTGGAAGGTCACACGGAAACCTTTACTATCCCGATGCCTGCACAAGAATTTCAAGAGGAAGTGCTGCATTTGTTAAATCAACCTTGGTTGACTTTCCATTTAGTCGATCAAACAGTTTTTATCTGCACTGCCCGCTTGGTGAAAGTGGAAGTTAAACCTGCTATCCCTGAACTGCAAGGTCAAGGAGTATTCTCTAACTCGCTGCGAGTTAGTACCATGCAGCGGGCTGCTGTTGGTAGATTGCCAACGAATACTTAAACCGAGTTGCTAGTTATCGGTAAGGGGTAATTGGTAATCGGTAATTAGTAATAGCTGACAAGCGGTAAGGTGCGCACTGCGCACCCTACATATAGAAGTAAGGTGCGCAGTGCGCACCCTACATAGAGAATTTGTACGTAAGTCCCCGGAAAAATCCCCAATTCCTAATTCCCATTTCCCTGAGAAAAGAATTAAAAATTATGTCTGCTGTTAGTTTAATTCAGGCCAATTCATACGATCGCCAAATCTTGCAAGCATCTTTAGAAAGTTTGCTGGCACCCTGGGGCGGAATCTCGGCTTTTGTCAAATCGGGCGATCGGGTTTTACTCAAACCCAATCTCCTCACCGGTTCTCGCCCTACCAAAGAATGCGTCACCCGCCCAGAATTGGTTTACTGCGTGGCTAAAATGGTGATCGAAGCGGGAGGAAAACCATTTTTAGGTGATAGTCCAGCTTTTGGTAGCGCGATGGGTGTAGCCAAAGCCAACGGTTATTTGCCGCTGTTGCAAGAACTGAATTTGCCAGTTGTTGAGTTTCAAGGAAAACGCTACGAAACTGTCAGCGAAGATTTCAATCATCTGCGAATTTGCAAAGAAGCAATGGAAGCGGATGTAGTGATTAATTTGCCAAAACTAAAATCTCACGTTCAATTAACGGTGACAATGGGCGTGAAAAATTTGTTCGGCTGCGTCCCTGGTAAAATGAAGGCTTGGTGGCACATGGAAGCTGGCAAAGATAGCGCCAGATTCGGTGAAATGCTGGTAGAAACTGCCCGGGCAATTAACCCAAATTTGACGATTTTGGATGGCATTATCGGTCACGAAGGTAACGGGCCAAGCGGCGGCGAACCTAAGTTTTTGGGAATTTTGGCCGCGTCTGATGATGTGTTTGCTTTGGACAGAACTTTAGTTGAAATTATTAATGCTGATCCGGCGGTGGTTCCCACTGTAGCTGCGGCGATGAGATTGGGACTTTGCTCGAATTTAGAAGCGATTGATTTTCCGCTTTTGCAGCCGGAAACTCTCAAGGTTTTGGATTGGAAGTTGCCGGAAAGTATGATGCCCATTGACTTTGGTATGCCCCGGGTGATTAAGTCTACTTTCAGGCATTTTTATATCCGGTTTATCAAAGAACGGATCGGGGCTTACGCCGATCGATAGGAGGCATTCGCTACTAAATCATAAAAATGCGCGCTTGTCAATCAGCTCTTGTGCTGAAGATTAAAGAACAGTTTGGCTTCCCAACTTAACTGGGAGCTAAATTTTCAGATCAAGGAACAGTAGCGGGCGCAACATTTGCGCCCACCGATATTATGAAATCGCAAATTTTATACTTCGCTTTCGCAAAAAAATTCAGCAATATTATTGAGGTACAAATGCAAGAAAGTTTTTAGTTGGCTCGATCGCCGCCTACATAGCTACCCAGTTTTATAACTTAATTTATACTTGAAGTATTGCTGAATTGGTAAATATATGAAAACTTACTCACAGCCCGATCGCGGAATGTGAAGTTTTTTTATGCAAAGTGACAAAGCAAGTTAAATGCGTTAGCTTAAATTCGATGTAAGCTGAAAACCACGCCGCAGCAATCGTGTTTCCGAAACCTAATATTTTTTTGGCAGTCATCTGCTGTATTTCGGATTCTGCAATTGTTAATGGCACATAATTTATTTCTGGATTTGACATCCAACACGAGTGGTTATTAGTACGTCAAGTACCTAAATAGGGCTTGCTGAAAAAGTGAGAAAACAGCATTTAGAAAGATGAGTGAATTCGAGTTCTCCTCGGCAATATA
>NZ_JAUBSA010000098.1:0-16629 GCF_036702115.1 Microcoleus sp. LAD1_D5
AACCAAAATTGGGACGTATTCTCCGCTTATAAAGCCAGTTTAGGCTTTGTTTGGGCTTAAAATTTGTTTAAGTCCCGCTAAGAGAGTGAGGGGGTATTTAAGCCGGACTTGATATCAAATATTAATCTACAGTCGTCTTGAGACGACTTGAGCTATGAGACAGGGGTTTAAACCCCTGTCGGACTTAACGAATAACGAATAACTAATCTATGTCTACAAAAACCCGATCGCCCTCAATCTTTACCGGATAAGATTCCAGGGAATCGCTGGGTGCATTCAAACACTTACCCGTATCTAATTGGTACTGATATTTATGAAACGGACAGGTAATGATACCGTTATTTACCTTACCCATGTCGATCGGATATTCTAAATGAGTGCAAGCATTACGGTAACAAGTGACATTCATGCCTTGACGATTCAAAATTACTGAAGTTTCGTCAACTTTTACCTTCAAGACACCCCATTCGGGAACTTGATTCAGCGGTGTTACCTCTACCCACATAAAATATTTTTCCTCACAAAAAACCAGATCGGGACTGACGCAGAACCTAATTATGTAAGGTGCGCTTTGCACACCTTACTGCTATCCGTAGCGTGTCAAGCCACTTTTGCGTAAGTCCAGATTATCTTATTCCAGCTTTTCCCTACGGATGAATCTGACTCAAAATTACCCTCAACCTGTCATAATCATCCTTCAGCAAAACACTCAAACTCCTCCCCGCTTCCACCAACCAAGTTCGATCGCGCATCCGCAACTGATAAATCTCCCGAATCGCGGCCGCCGTCAGCGCATCCACCGGCGCATTAGCCACCCCCAGCAGCGTCCTCAAAAAATCCAACTGCACTGTAAAATCAATTACCTCATCGGGTTCGCAGCGATAAACCGCCTGGTGAATTTGCGGCGGGCGCGGCGGCAAATACTGATAAATTTTACCCCTCGATGGGCCGTGACCGTTCAACCTTTCCGGCGCAGCCTCATACCCCACAATCGCCACTCGAAACTCGGTTTTGAGCATCGCAAAAATCTGCGGTTGTTCTTCCCGCAACTCTTCCAGCGACAAACCCAAAGCGCGAGCTCTGTGCACCGAGTCGATCGGGCTAGTCGTAGCGTAATAAACCACGCCGTAAATTTGATTTTTTGACTCTTCATCCTCGGCCTTCACCCAACTCCCAAAAGGCGGCATCACGGGAAAGCTTAAGTCTTCCGGTTCCAAACATTGAGCCAAAAACTCCGAAGTTGCCGTCTCGATTACCTCAGCAATGCGATCGGGATGGCGTTCTTTTGTAGCAAATTGGGGTAAAGGTAAACGCATATTAGTCAGTTGGCAGTTGGTTGTTGGCAGTTGGTTGTTGGCAGTTGGTTGTTGGCAGTTGGTTATTGGCACTGGGTTGTTATTTATTATTATTATTTGTAAGTGGATACTAATAAACAATAACTAATAACTAATTACAACTGACAACTGTCAACTGTCAACTGTCAACAACCAACTGACTATTTCGCGCGGCCAGCCGTAGCATCCACAAGTTCCAACTGCGACAGGCGGAACGTGATCAGCTTGTCCCAATTGCCGCCTTCAAACAGTACCGCGACTTTCCCGTCGCTAACTCGCTGGACTTGTCCTTGAAAGGTGTAGTAAATCTCACCCTTATCTTTAACTCGAACTGCCGAACCTGGAAAAATCATAATTGTTTGAAAGTTAAGTTGGCTGTTTATAGCTTACCGTTTCTCGTTTCTAGTTCCCAAGCAGAGCCTGAGAACTAGGCAAATCTTCGTCAACAGGAAGACGCGAGGGAAAGCCTCGGAACGGGAGTTTGTTAGGCTAAAGCTGCTACGGAAACTTTACCGGCAATGCGGCCCGCGATCGCCCGCAACTCCCTCGCCGAAGCAGAACCCGGTTGTCCCACGACGATCGGCACTCCGGAATCGCCACCTTCCCGCAACGGAATTTCCAGCGGAATGCGGCCTAACAGCGGCACTCCCAACTCAGCAGCAGTCTTTTCCCCGCCGCCGGAACCGAAAATATCGTATTGCTTATCGGGCATATCCGGCGGCACAAAATAGCTCATGTTTTCCACAATTCCCAACACTGACACTCCCAACTGCTGGAACATCTTTAAACCCTTGCGAGAGTCCAACAATGCCACAGTCTGCGGCGTAGTCACGATCACGACACCGGCCATCGGCACCGCTTGCGCCATTGTCAACTGCGCGTCTCCCGTACCCGGAGGCATATCGACAATCAGATAGTCTAAATCGCCCCAATTTACCTGATAGAGGAACTGCCGAATGATCCCGTTTAACATCGGGCCTCGCCAAATCACGGGTTGGTCTTTGTCAATTAAAAACGCCATCGACACCAATTTGACGCCGTAATTAAAAGCGGGTTCGAGGCTTTCCCCGCTTTTTCCGTCCCTAACCATCACTTTCGCGTCCCCCAGACCCAACATTGTCGGGTCGTTGGGGCCATAGATATCGGCATCCAGCAAACCCACCTTAGCGCCGGTTTGCGCCAGCGCTACTGCCACGTTTACCGCCACCGTGCTTTTGCCCACGCCACCTTTGCCGCTGGAAATTGCGATAATATTTTTAACTCCTTCAATGCCTTGGCGATCGACCACTCCCTTCTGCTGTGGCGTCTCGGCTGTCACCTCCACCGCCACTTTTTCGACTCCTGGCAACTGTTTGACCGCTTTTTGGCAATCTTCGACAATGAATTCTCGCAGCGGGCAAGCAGGCGTTGTCAGCACTAAAGTAAAACTGACGACACCGCCGTCAATTTTTATGTTACGAATCATGTTCAATTCCACCAAACTCTTTTGCAGTTCGGGGTCTTGCACGGGTCGCAGGATTTCTAAGACTGAACTAACATCGAGTGTATTGGGCATTGTGTTCTCCACCATAGCTCTGCAATTGGGTTAGCGAATTTTCGATCGCAGGTTTAAGTATATTTTTATTGCTATTTTTTAATGTAACTTCATAGCGATCATTTGCAGACCTACGGTGGCATAATTACATGACGACTGGATTTGGGATTCATCGCCCATCTAAAACTCAAATCTGACAACAGAAAATTTTATGACAGTTTCTACAACACTTAAAACCGCCACTTCCCCGTTTTTGCCGCCCGCTGACTCTAGAGCTAGAGTCAGCCAATTTATGAAAAGCCTACAAGACGAAATTTGTCAATCCCTCGAACAGCTCGATGGTCTGGGCAAATTTAAGGAGGACTCTTGGGAACGTTCCGAAGGCGGCGGCGGACGTTCTCGCGTCATGCGCGAAGGCGATGTGTTTGAACAAGGGGGAGTCAATTTTTCCCAAGTGTGGGGCGAAAGTTTGCCGGCTTTGATTCTGGCAAAGCACCCAGAAGCTGCCGGTCACGATTTCTATGCAACGGGTACTTCGATGGTGCTGCACCCCCGCAATCCCTACTTGCCTACGGTTCACCTGAATTACCGCTATTTTGAGGCTGGGCCGATTTGGTGGTTTGGTGGCGGTGTGGATTTGACTCCTTATTACCCGTTGGCTGAGGATGCAGCTCATTTTCACAAAACTCTGAAAGCAACTTGCGATCGCCACCATCCCGGATATTATCCGACATTTAAACTTTGGTGCGACGAATATTTCTACTTGCCTCACCGCCAAGAAACCCGCGGCGTGGGCGGCCTGTTTTTTGACTACCAAAGCGCCCAAGGCGCGCTTTACCGCGACCATCAGGTCAAAGGCAAGGCCGCTGAGTGCAGCAACAACATCGGCGCGCCGGAACCTAGGACTTGGGAGTCGCTGTTCGCCTTCGTACAGGACTGCGGCCGGGCATTTTTGCCGGCTTACACCCCTATTATTGAAAAGCACCGAGCGAAAGAATACGGCGAGCGCGAGCGCAATTTCCAACTTTACCGCCGTGGCCGTTACGTTGAATTTAACTTGGTGTACGATCGAGGCACGACCTTTGGCTTACAAACCAACGGACGCACCGAATCGATTTTAATGTCCCTGCCACCTTTGGTACGCTGGGAATACTGCTACGAGCCAGAACCCAACTCTCCAGAAGCCGAACTCTACTCCAAGTTCTTAAAACCGCAAGATTGGGCGAATTGGATGCCTCAGCAGTCACCGACCTGAGTTAAACTACTGGGACAGTAACCACCGCGATAGATAATAAATTTGAGGGAAGGGTCAGTGATTCATATTGATCAAAAAACCCACACGCTTCAAGACGGTACAACAGTTATCGTCTTAGCACCGACAGGACGGTTGGACATCACTACAGCTTGGCAATTCCGCCTCAAGTTGCAAGAGTGTATTTCCAAACTCAGCCGCCATGTCGTAGTGAATCTTGGTCAGGTTAACTTTATCGATAGTTCTGGCCTGACCTCACTTGTAGCAGGTATGCGGGATGCGGATAAAGTTAAGGGAAGTTTCCGCATTTGCAATGTTCATCCAGAAGCCAAACTGGTGTTTGAAGTCACCATGATGGATTCTGTGTTTGAAATCTTTGAAACGGAAGAAGAAGCTCTAGAGGGGGTGCCACGCGCAAGTTGAGCACTCCTGCTGGCATCGGTTGCAATGTCGGGGGTAATTTAAGCTTGAGACTCACAAGCGCGCAGAAACCCAGCAGAAGAACAGGAAGCAGGTAAAATTTTGCCAGCTTCCTTATGCTTTCTTCCTTTGTAGAAAGGTTGAGAGGTTCAAAACACTAAAGTAGAAGAATTCCTCAAGGTAAAGTCTTGCCTTCTATCCTAGTAGATAGCTAAATCTTTCTTCCTTGTTTCTTGCTTCAAACCAATATCTCAGCAGCAAAATCCTGACGCTTGACAAATCTAAAAGGGCCCATTAAAGCTCCCCAGATAGCCTTGCCTGTCGTGGGGCTGATTCCTTTGTCGTAGCTGAGAAATTCCTCGCCTGCGGCTTCAAATCCCAAGTCAACTTGGTAATTTTGCCCCCCGTAGGCAAAGCCGCAGCGAGTGCCCTCCGGCAAAGATGCCCGAAAGCGATAGCTGTTTGAGGTTAAATTTTCCACTGCAACCGACAGGGTGCAGCCGGGGAGGAGTTGGATTTGCTCCTTCGTTAGCTTTCCAAGCAAGTCGGGGTTGCAACCGGCTCCTTTGACGGCTGTAATGTCGTTGAACATATAATACTGAGCTTCGATAAGTCCCGGCGCTATCTGTGAGTGCCTCAGTTGCACGATGCGGGGGCGGTATGGCTTGTCTAATTCCAGAATGTTGGCTTGTTCGGCAAACAGGGCAATGCTGGGTTCGGAAAATAAAGGAACGGGTAGTGGTCTTTGCCACATACGAAGGTGGACGTACCACGTCGGCTCTGCTAGCGCTTGTTCCCGGTTGTCAAATTCGCCCGCCATGTACTGGGCTAAAGCTATTAATTCTGGAGAAATTGTCATGTTTGTTGGATTTTTCACGATGATGACTTGACAGTAAAAACTTATTGTGATACTACTGGCGAAAGCTGGGCTGAGCAAGTCAAAAGATTAGATTTATGAGCGATCCCAGAAGAGTGAGACGCGGCACTAGCCAAATAGTCTACTAAACTTAGCCATATTTAACTTGACTAATCAACATTCTGGGCGGTACGATTGCATCATTGCCTAAAAAAGGCTTAATTATCTGGTTTGTAAACCACAGTTTTGTCAAAACTGACCAGCCTGTTACAAGGTCGAACGGGAGTCCGCGTTTCGTTAAATTGGTTGAAAATAGTGGATGACTCATGGCTAAAAGCTTCAACTAAAATTAATTAAATTAGGGTGGGCTACACCCGAATTAACGCCTGTGGACAAGTTGCGAGCCGACTCCCTTGGGTGAAACAGGAAACAGACCCTTCAGAAGTAATTCTGATTGAATGGCGAGGCTTAAATAAGTTTAGCCAAGTTTTGTGTAGCAGCTATGATTGTAAAGATACTGGGGTTTTACCCTCCTATTGCGACATATTAATTGTTGCTGCCGATCGCGCGTAAAATATTTTTGATAAAATTTTGTCTCGCAATCCGGTGGCAACGCTTAAAAAACTGGCAATTTTTGTCAGCCTGATCGCAGAATTGACTCCCCCGACTTTACTCACGCCGCGCTGGCACGCCCGCTACGGCAAAATTATTTATCTATAAGACTCAGGTGAACAATAACCGTACTGTTTCAGATACTAAGCGAAGTTTCTATACGATTCACACTCGACCGATCAACTCAATTTACCGTCGAGTGGTGGAAGAGTTGATGGTAGAAATGCACTTGCTTTCGGCGAATGCCGATTTTCAATACGACCCGATTTATGCTTTAGGTGTAGTGACAGCTTTCGATCGATTCATGCTTGGGTACGCCCCAGAAGCAGACAGAGTTTCGATTTTTAACGCTTTGTGCAAGTCCCTAGAAGACGATCCAGAGCGCTACAAGCAAGACGCTCAGCGATTGGAAAGCTTGGCCGATCGACTTTCCGGGCAAGAGTTGCTCTCGTGGATCGATCGCTCGACCAGCTTTGAAGATACAGCGGATTTGCAAGCGTCTTTAGGGGCGATCGCCAGCAACCCCCAATTTAAGTACAGCCGCTTGTTCGCGATCGGTGTGTTCTCGCTATTAGAAAAAGCTGACCCTAACTTAGTAAAAGACCAAGAAACGCGAAATAACGCGATCGCCAAAGTCAGCGCGGCATTGCACCTCCCAGAAGACAAAGTTAGCAAAGATTTAGATTTGTACCGCAGCAATTTGGAAAAAATGGCTCAAGCGCGAATAGTGCTTCAAGATGTCATCCAAGCGGAACGGAAAAAACGCGAAAAACGAGAGACAAAAGTTACCGTCGGCCCTTCGGCTGAGTCTTCTGACAGCAGCAATTAATCGTTTGAAGGAAGAAGGAAGTTCGGCAACGGATTCTATAACGGATGTAACGGATGTAACCGATGTCAGGAACAAGGAAGAAGGAAGAGGGAGTTTTTTATGTTTTACATAAAGTAGAAAACTCTTAAATTTTAATTTTTTGTTCTTGAATTCTGGCTTCTGCCTTCTGGCTTCTGGCTTCAGATGAATCTTGCTGGCTCAGAAACTAAAAATCCCGCTTTCTGAATTGAGCGGGATCGACTTAACCAAAATAGAGCTGTTGGGGCGGTACTAAGGCTGGGGTTCAAAATTAGTGGCGTTAGCTTGCAGCCAAGTGCTTAGCTGTGAAAGAACCTCGTTGCCAGAAGACTTGCCCAAAGCTGTGGGGTTTGGGGTGTCGGGCCTGTCCAAGTTGCGGGCGATCGCTGCGTTGACTTCTTTGGAAATCAAATCGTGAAGTTGCTCCTTAGCCCTAGCCCTTTGAAAGTGAGCTCCCTCTTCCGTCGTAGCGTAAAGAGGTGGCAGCCTATTTAAAGCATAAGCTGCAATATCTCCGACATCGAGACTAAGGTCGCTCGTCGCCTCAATTTCTGCCACCCTAGCGATCGCATCGCTGAGTACCAACTCTTCCATCACGTTGATGAACTGTTTGCGTGGCAGAACCACCACTTCGCCAGTCAACAACGAGCCCATCAGACGATCGAGAGCCATGTACTCTTCGATCGACAATTCCGAAGCCGTATTGCAGATCCGTCCCACCTCAGCTTCCATAGACGGCGTTAAATAGCCATCCTGCAAAGCCTGTTCAACAATTTTTTCAATACTCATATATGCGTCCCCGCTCAACGGCATCATCAATAAAGTTTTGTTAAGACGCGATTGTTAGCGTCTTGAGATTCGAGTTTTGAGGGCTGAGTTGAGAAATTTTATACAAATCCTAACTCAATACGGATAACCCATCACAGTTATCTGCACACCCCAGCCACAAACTTACCCCATAATTGACTGATAAATCCGTCAAAACTTGTAAAAACTCCTACTCAACTCCCTGAAGCCGCCAAGGTACCGGATCGACGGACTGCCCATGCACGTAAAGTCCCCAGTGCAGGTGAGGGCCTGTAGAAGCCCCTGTTGACCCCACAGTACCAATTACTTGACCGGCTTTCACGACATCGCCTTCCTTGACATCAATCCGGCTCAGGTGCATCAAAATACTTGCTACCCCCTGACCGTGGTCGATACCAACCACGTTGCCGTGGATTTTGAAGCCTTGCGATTCACGTCCCACTAGAGACACGCGACCTGCTGCTGGTGCCACTACAGGGGAACCGGAAGCACCTGCGTAATCAACGCCGCGGTGGTAGTAGTCTTGAGCAAATACCCCATTATAATACCGGCGAACCCCGTAAATAGTAGTAATTTCGCCGGAGTTGGGGCGCAATAATTTGCCGTCCCAAAATTTTTCGGGTGTCACCAGTGCTTTAAATGCGTCTACGCGATCGAATTCAGCATCTGTACCTTCCTCGTCTTTCCCAGGCGGAAGCCAGATGGATTGAGTGGGAAAATTTCGATCGCGCACTTGCACGCTAAACTCCTGCACTTGTCCGTCACCTGCGACTTGGATTTGGCGGGTACCGGGTTTCTCTACCGGCGTCGTCGGCAGCAGGGCCCGAAAGCGACCGTTGCCGATGGGAAACGCGGGGTAGTTTTTTTGCTGTAGAGAAACTTTGGGAGTTTCCCCGCCGTTACCGTCAACCTGAATCATTACTGACAGCGTATCTCCCAGTTGGGGATTTGTCGGCGTCACAACTACCTGCAAAGCTTGCACCGGCAGGGCAAAACTTAGAATGCCAGCAACAATTCCCCCGATCGAACTGGCGGTTAGCTTGTTTGCTTTCAATTGCCGCCACCGCAAAATCAGACCCGTAACTATTTCCCCACTTAGGCCGCCGTTGCCTCGATTCACACTCATTATCATCACTAGGTGTCCTTAACCTTTGTCTCGCTGAGATATTTTTAACTATCTAGACTAACTATAGCAATCCGCAATGAGTCGAGAGAAAGAGCCGTAGGTAAAAAGCTTGGTCAAAGATTTGGAGATGAGAGACTAACTTAAATAAATACTTAACTTGAGGTGATAAGAATAATAAAAATTTCCGTAGTGCGGGGAGGAAAGCCCGCTTGAGGCAGACGCTCACACTACCGTTTCCACTACAAATCTAGGAGATCCCAAGTTTCAACAGAAACACTCTTCATCTATAACCGGATGATTATATTTTATCAGTCCTAGCTACTATTGCATAACTTTTAACAATTGGTATTAGTTATAGTTCACGGCGCAACAACAGAATTATTTTTAACTCGTCTGCTGTTAAATCACTTCTTTCTTTGCCGTTTACTTTCCGAGAACCTTCCTCAAATTCTGTAGTTATTGTAGCCTGTTTTTGGCAAAATAGTATTGATTCCCAATTTTAAAATCTCACCTCTAAAATGGTAGGAGATAAAAATTGAGAATTGCTATAATCTTATCACCTAGAATTATAGGGATTCAAAGGTAGCAGTGAAACCATCTAATGTCAAGCATTCTTCCATAAATTCCTCTACATCATTGACATTCTCAAGCTGATATTCCATCATGCGTTGACCAGCTCCTTTCATCTTTTTGGAAGAGGAAGGCGTGGCCGCATATTTAGCAGCTATCGCTTTGAAAGCTTTGGAATGGGTATCCCAGCTTTCCGCAGAACATTTTATGATTAAAAGCCACATGATTAAATTCCTCCTTGGGTTTGGTTTACTAATAGTCTGACACGAGTAAAGCTTAGATCGATAGTGCCGATAAATCAAGGGATTCTGTTGTTTGGAAAAAAGCTAAAAGCCGAGCCACTATGCGAGCGACACCACCCTTAACATTAGACTCAACATTCAAAGGCATCACCGGATCGTGGAGTGATAAGCGTAACAGAAACCAGCCGGATTCGCTAGCTGAGGTGCAGGAAATTCGCAGACCTTCGTAGTTATTGGGAACGATTTTCCAGTCTGCTTGCGTTGAGACAAATTCTTGCAGTTGCTCAATAACGCGAGATCCTTCGGCTTGGAAATCATCGACACCAAGTTTAATCCGAAATTCTGCACTTTCTTCGGGTTCTTTTAAATTCGCAATTAAATCTGGCAAAGATTGATTTGCTAGCTTCGACTTAGCCAATTCAATCAATAATTTGCTGACCAAATAAGCGCCATCATCCAGAAAGTAATTTTCTTTCAAAGCTCCATGTCCAGAGGTTTCAATCGCCAGCCATGATTCCTGTCCGGCTTCATTGAGGCGAATCGACTCGTCAATCACATTTTTGTAGCCGCGTTTAAAGCGATGGTGAATCCCTTTTAAATCTTGTTCGATGAATTGTGTCAAGCCATCGGAAGTGATAGAATCGGTGACAATGGTAGAGCCTGGGTGTTCTTGTAATACGATCGCAGAAATCAAGGCAATTAAGCGATTACGATTGAGTTCCTTGCCAACTTGATCGACGGCCGCGCTGCGATCGACATCGGTATCAAAAATAATCCCAAAATCAGCTTGGTGTTCAATTACCGCTTGACAAATTGACTGCATTGCCTGTTTATCTTCGGGATTGGGCACATGATTGGGGAAAGTACCATCTGGTTCTAAAAACTGGCTGCCCGTGGTGTCTGCACCTAAAGGTGTTAAGACTTTATCAACATAAAAACCGCCAGCACCATTGCCCGCATCCACAACAATTTTTAGTCCTGTTAGTGGGTGCTCAAAATTATCGGGATGATTGACTGATTCCCTAATTTTGGTGACAAATTGGTTAGCATAAACTGAGATAAAATCATGCTTGGTAATCTTACCGGGCGATGAGGCGGGCTGAAAGTAATTGCTTTGGGCTACTGCTAAGATATCTGTAATATCCTGCTTTTGTAACCCACCTTTGGCAGTGAAAAACTTTAAGCCATTTCGATTAAATGGCAAATGGCTAGCAGTGAGCATAATCGCGCCGTCGCAATCAAAACCAGGGGTAATGGTACTCATAAACATGGCGGGGGTTGAGGCCATTTCAAAGTCGTATACGGTTGCACCAACTGAGGCGATTCCCTCCATGACTGCTTGCATTAAAGTTGGCCCTGATAGGCGGCTGTCACGCCCGATCGCGATCGTTAATTCGGCAGCGGGTTTATTGACTTTTTGCACCAGCCAACTGACAAAGGATTTACCTAAGATTGTCGCAATTTCGGGCGTTAGGTTGACTTTTTCATTGGGAACGCCTTCGAGGGCGATACCGCGAATGTCTGATCCATTTTGAAGTTTTGTCCAGTTGAAGATTTGCATAATACATTGATGGTAAGTAAAAATATCGGAGTCGGCGGTTGAAACCGATCATACAAAGTTTTGTCTGTGGCTAGACGGTTCGACTCAGCTTAGCCGAACGTCTTTCGGGGACTAAGAAATAAACAGGGGAGAAATTTGGGATTTGGTATTATTAGTCATTAGGGTGACAGAGTTTTTCAATTCAATCAGCTAATCGGCATTTAAGTTGTATTTAAAGAAACAATCCCAGTCTTGTGGGTGGGATTTGAGCAACGCCCAAAATATCCAATTGAAATGTTGAACAGCTTACTGAGAATTTTTTCCCCATCACCGCTAAGACTAAGCTCTAATTCCTTAGTCGCGTTCAACGCTGTAAATTGCCTGCAAGCGGAACTCACCATGAGCGGGAACTTCCACAATATCTGTAGCTGCATTGGTCGTTTCTACGCAGAGTAAACGCTGATAATCTGCATCATCAAGGTCGGCCATATTTGCAGAAATTGTCACCCAGGGATTCCACACTACGACGGATTTACTACCAGATGATTTAATGTGAATCCGACGATTCAGGGCGCTATCATCAATGACTAATTCCTTGGTGACATCAAGATAAATGCGATCGACTTCACCTGTTACTACCACTGCACCCACTTGAGTTTTTTCGACACCACCATCCGCTTTATCAAGATACTGACTATTTTCTAAACCTAAAACCTGCACGCGGTTGATATCGCCGACTTGGAAATAGGTGTGCAAAGCTTGGGTGAGGGGAAATGCTTTGTCGCCTAAATTGCGGGTGATTAATTCTACAGTGAGGCTGGTGCCGATCGTAATTACGATCGCCAGTTCAAAGGCTTGGGGCCAAATTGCTCTAGTTTCATCGGTATCCTTGAGCCCGAGAGTGACTTTGGTTGCGCCGTCTGGAGTTGTGGCGGTTTCTAGCACATTCCAGAGGCGATTCCGCACGAATCCATGACTCGGACGCCCCAACGCTTCGGGATCGGGGCCAAACCATGGCCAACAGATGGGTATACCGCCTTTGATGGCTTTCCCTTCGGCGTAGTAGGCTTTTTCGCTGAGGAACATCAAGTCTGTGGTTTCGGCGGCGGGTTGAAAGGAGAGCACTTGACCGGAATACACAGAAATTAAGGCTTTGGCTTGACCGTTGTCGATGTGAATCATCGGGAAACCACCGTTTCCGGTGGCGAAGGTGAGGTTCCCGGCAATGCCATAGTCTGTGTTTAATTGGTCAATACTCATGCTTTTGGCTTGGTGAATTGCTTTACAATTATCCGATATTATCAGGAAATTGGGTTTAAAACCCCGTCCTTCGCTTGACGGCTCTAATTGTAAAGTTTTAATAACTCACCGAACATCCTATGCTGAACCGGGTAGCATAAGCTGGGAGGTAAAACCATGCTAGTTTTCGAGTTTAAAGCATACGGAAAATCGAATCAGTTTACTGCCGTAGACGAAGCAATTCGTACCGCAAAATTCGTCCGCAATAGCTGTATAAGGTATTGGATGGACAACAAAAAGGTGGGTAAATATGATTTGAATAAATACTGCGCTGTACTGGCCAGTGATTTTCCCTTTGCTGACGAACTCAACTCAATGGCTAGACAAGCCAGTGCAGAACGAGCATGGTCTTCTATCTCCCGATTCTACGATAACTGCAAGAAGGGTGTTGCTGGCAAAAAAGGGTATCCACAGTTCCAGAAAGAGTGCCGCTCTGTTGAGTATAAATCAACTGGATGGAAACTTGCCGACGACCGAAAATCCATCAATTTTACCGACAAGAAAGGGATTGGGCGGTTAAAACTCAAGGGGACACGCGATTTGCATTTCTACCAAATTAGCCAAATAAAACGGGTGAGATTGGTAAAACGTGCAGATGGCGTATACGTTCAGTTTTGTATTGATATTGAGCGAAAGGAAAACATAGCCCCCTCTGGGAACACCATAGGCTTAGACGTAGGATTGAAGGAATATTACACCGACTCAAAAGGAATGACAGTTGAGAACCCTAGATTTTTGCGAAAAGGTGAAAAAGTCCTTAAACGTTGTCAACGTCGGGTGTCCAGGAAAGTAAAAGGTTCAAATAACAGGGACAAAGCTAGGCGGATTCTAGGGAAACGCCATCTCAAAATAAGTAGGCAGCGTCAAGACCATGCAATGAAGCTTGCACGGTGCGTAATCTCATCAAACGATGTAGTAGCTTACGAAGATTTGAGAATCAAAAATATGGTGAAGAATCATTGCTTAGCTAAGTCTATTAACGACGCATCTTGGTATCAGTTCCGTGTCTGGATTGAATACTTTGGAAAAGTATTTGAAAAAAATACGGTTGCGGTAAACCCGCAATATACCAGCCAAGAATGCTCTAGCTGCGGTGTAACTGTCAAGAAAACGCTATCTACTAGAACGCATATTTGTAAGTGTGGATGTAGCTTAGGGAGAGACGAAAACGCGGCTAGAAATATCCTTAGTCGAGGATTGGGTACGGTAGGGCATACCGGAACTTTTGCGCTTGACGCAAGCAACGCTTTAGGAGAATCAATCTCTACTTTGGCTGGAGAAATCCTGCCTCAGCAAATTGGCTCGTAGATTAAAGAATCCCCGTGCGTTTACGCGCCCGGAGTGTCAAGGTTGCTAGATTGATTAGATTGTTGAGTTTGACCGGCGAGGGTACGATCGACACAACGATGCACTTAGAGAAACGAATTGGGAGTGCCAACTGATCGCGAGGCGATGTGCGATCGAACCCATCGGCAGACATTGCTGAGTTCTCCGTAAGCAAGCTAATGCAGCAATTCATCCAAACAGGGCGCAGCCACAAAACCCCGCATCTCTTCGAGGGTCATTTGAGGCGACAATTGCCAGGGATGCCCTAAAAGCAGGGCAAAGAGCACTGTCCGACTGATTGCATCGCCTAGCGTTCGGATCAAAACTTCACTTGTCAACGGCGGAGTTTCGCCGAAACCCGGTAAGTCCACTGCGATCGCTTACAGTTCGGCGTTACTGAATCAAGCTATAGATGATCCAGGAACAGTTCAGCCGTTGAGCCGTATTCAATGGAGAGTCGATCGACTCTCATGCGCCCCACTTCACAACTCCTGACGAGTCGGACGGATGATAATTTCGTTGACATCCACATCACCGGGTTGCTCAATGGCATAGGCAATCGCCCGGGCGATCGCATCGGCATCAATGGCGACTGAATACAACTGATTCACCCCTGATGCCGTATCACCATGAGTGATGGTACTGGTTAACTCAGTCGCAACCGCACCAGGTGAAATGTTGGTAGAACGAATTTCACCGTTTGACTCCAACCGAAGCCCTTCGGAAATCGCTCGCACGGCATACTTGGTAGCACAGTAAACTGCCCCCGCCGGAAATACTTTGTGTCCTGCAACAGAGGACAAGTTGATTACGTGGCCCGACTTCTGTTGGCGCATAGTCGGCAGCACTGCTGCGATGCCGTAAAGTACGCCTTTAATGTTGACATCAATCATTTGATCCCACTCATCGACCTTAATCTGGTCAAGGGGAGACAGTGGCATTAAACCCGCATTATTGACCAGCACATCAATGCGCCCATAGGTTTCCAACGTTGCGTCAGCCAATGCTTGCACCTGGGCGCGATCGGCAACATCGGTGATTCGATAGGCAACCGTGCCACCTGTTTTTTCGATTGCAGCCACCAAGTCCTTGAGTCTATCTTCGCGGCGGGCAGCAAGCATGAGTTTGGCTCCGCTGGCGGCTAAACGATGAGCGGTGGCTTCACCTAAACCACTACTTGCTCCAGTAATGATGACAACCTTGTTTTGAATCTCCGACATATTCACTCCTGTTAGTTGATTAAATCGGCTCACATCACGGCGATGGGAACGTGCCTTGTACTTGAGGCCGCATCAAAAAAGCCTTTATTAAGCGACTGGTTTACAGAAACACTAAAACAGTGATTCCTAGTGGATTTGTGTAAAACCGATCGCAAATTCGCTGAATTACCAAGCGCGATCGTATTGAATGGGAGCAGGCACCGATTGACGTAGTTGCTTCGCAGCCCGCATCGGCCAATAAGGATCGCGCAGCAGTTCTCTGGCAAGTAATACCATATCTGCTTGACCTGTACGAATGATGTGGTCAGCCTGCGCGGGTGCAGTAATCATACCAACGGCTCCGGTGGCGATGTTGGCTTCGCGTCGAATGCGATCGGCAAAAATAGTTTGATAACCTGCACCCGTCGGAATCTTTTCACCCGGTACAATTGCGCCTGATGAACAATCCATTAAATCAACGCCCAGTGACTTTAATTTATCGCTGAGTGCAATACTTTGTTCAATGTCCCAACCATTTGGAACCCAATCGGTTGCAGAGATGCGAACCCAAAGCGGTGTTTGATCCGGCAAAACATTTCGCACCGCTTGTACAACTTCACATAAAAACCGGATGCGATGCTCAAAACTGCCACCATAGTCATCAGTCCGTTGATTGCTCAAGGGAGACATAAATTCATGGAGTAGATAGCCGTGAGCCGCATGAATCTCGATTACGTCAAATCCGGCTTCGAGGGCGCGTTGAGCTGCCTTGACAAAGGATGCGGTCAACTTTTGAATGTCTTCGATACTCAGAGCAATCGGGGCGGGGCTATCGGGTTCAAATGGAATGGCGCTGGGGGCGATCGAAGTCCATCCTCCTTGAGATTCCGAAAGCACATCGCCGCCCTCCCACGGAGGTGCTGTACTGGCTTTTCGACCTGCATGAGCAAGTTGAATTCCTGCAACCGCACCGTTGCGGTGAATTAACTCGACGATTCGCGCCAACATTTCAATGTGAGCATCGTCCCAGATTCCCAAATCTTGCGGCGTAATTCGTCCTTCAGGCTCGACTGCGGCTGCTTCAGTCATCACCAGCCCTGCCCCTCCTACGGCTCGACTGACGAGATGAACCAGATGCCAATCATTGGCGAATCCATCAACGCTTGAATATTGACACATGGGAGAAACTGCAATGCGATTTCGGAAGGTAACGCCACGTTGATCGAATGGCTCAAATAAATGGGACATGGTTGTAAACCCCTGGGTTATAAAATGCACAGATACCAAGCAGAGACTTTCTTCACACTGGGAAGTTGACTGAGCTCATTCCACCAAGTCCGCAGCCTTGAACTTTGCGCGATCGTTGCTTCGTACTCTGCGGTCTGGGATAGGTAGGTGAAGATCAGAATTAGGTAGAAATCCGCAATGCTCAGTTCGTCACCGAGCTAATACGGGTGTCCTACAGTTAGGGAGTCGATCGCCTCTAGTGCAGTCTTTACAGGTGCGACGGCAGCTTTGTCCAACATACATCCCGAATGGACTGGTCATTTTGAGGTATCAAGAGCAACGACAAAATTACTTGTCTAAAGTTAGAGTCGATAGGGGCATTTCTACCCCTACCTCTCTTTCAGAACGGAACGTGAAACTTTCGCTTCATTCCGCTCC